>VSOB01000011.1 GCA_009774625.1 Lachnospiraceae bacterium | reverse complement strand
GCGGAAAATATACCATAGAATGTGAAAACCGTATCCGGGAATATGAAACAAACAGCAAACAGATACAGGGACTGATGGCTATATTTGGAGGCTTTTGTGTCCTGCTTGCGATAATTGGCATCAGCAATGTGTTTTCCAACACATTGGGATTTGTGCGCCAGAGGAAAAGGGAATTTGCAAGATATATGTCGGTCGGACTGACACCGAAGGAACTCAGAAAAATGTTTTGCACGGAGGCGCTGGTAATAGCCGGCAAACCGATTTTGATCAGTATTCCCATCGTAATCATTGCGGTAGGGTATATGCTGAAAATGAGTTATCTTGAAGTGGGGGTATTTATGGCAGAGGCGCCACTGGTCCCGATTTTCCTGTTTATGCTGGCTGTCTTAGGTTCTGTAGCACTGGCATATTACCTTGCATGGCGGAACGTACGTAAAATCAGTTTGGCAGAGATTCTCAGAGATGATACGATGATGTAAGGCCAGGCGGTTATACTCATGGGTATATAGTGTGAATTTTATGAGGCCGATCGGTCAGAGGTCAGTTGACTGATCGGCCTGTGCCGGAGCTTATTATTACGATACCATGATCGGGCAAAGTTACAGCAGACTACCATAAGTCAGCCAGAATAAACACAATAGAGGGCGATTCAGATGGAGCAGAAGATCATTGGATTTATGAGGGAAAACGGTATCGCCGTATTTGCGGAGGCGGACAGGGAAACGAAGGCTGTACACATAGAAAAGCTGGGGAGCCTGGAAAGCTGGGATGTGTTTCAGCAGCTTGTGCTGTATTCGGATGTAGATGTCCTGTGCGACAGCACAAGGAGCAAATTTCCGTTTCAGACATGGGGACAGGGAAATACCGGATGTCTCATCTCCTGGCTCGATGAGAACAAGGCTGTCGTGCTGTTTTTCGACTGCGAACTGACAGGGGCGGCGTTCACGGATTGGATCAGAGATCTGGATCAAAGAGTACGCCAGATGTGGGTGCTATTCAGGTAGCCTGCGTCAAGTGCGATGTCAGGAAAATCCTGCTGGACTGTGAGGAGGTCTGGGCGGATGCGAAACCGCGGCTGAGAAAATGCAGTGTGTGCAAAACCTGCAAAGCCTACGGGAATGGTTGAAATCGGTTACATGATAGACGACAGCGATATAAACGATTCTGCTGATTTGTACTATTGTATTGGACTGCAGGGATCGCAGTTGGAAAATCCGGATAACCGTTATATTGAGATCATCCGGGGGTTATAAATGAAGTGTCCCCTTTTGCCAGACAAAGAAATGTCTGAAAAAAGGGGGCGTCATGCCAAACCATGAACAGCATAGAAATTTATAAAAGAAGAAAGGGATAACAAATGAAACGGCTTTTTTTACTGGAAGATGATTTGGGCTTAATAAACGGACTTTGTTTTGCTGTAAAAAAGCAGGGGTATGAAGTAGAAGTTGCCCGTACGACACTGGAAGCTGATAAAATATGGATGAATGGAAACTATGATTTAGTGATTCTGGACGTATCGCTTCCAGACGGTTCCGGTTTTGATTTTTGTAAAAAAATACGCCAGACTTCAAAAGTGCCCATTATGTTTCTTACTGCCGCTGATGAAGAAACAGATATTATTATGGGGCTTGATATCGGGGGCGACGATTATATAACAAAACCTTTCAAATTAGCTGTATTTCTGTCAAGGATTAATGCGCTGCTGCGCAGGAGCGAAAATTTTAATACTGCTGTTACAGAATTAAACTCCAACAATATAAATATAAGGCTTCTGAAAGGCGAAGTTTATAAACAGGGAAAGCTGCTTGAATTGACAGCAAGTGAATATAAGTTGTTATGCCTGTTTATGGAAAACCCCGGCCGGATACTTTCCCCGGAACAGATTTTGGGAAAACTATGGGATTGTAATGAAAGCTATATAGATAACAGTTCCCTTACCGTATATATCCGCAGGCTCCGTACAAAAATTGAAGATAATCCGGGAGACCCGAAACGGATTGTTACGGTTCGTAGTATGGGTTATAAGTGGAATACGGCAGAATGAGGGGTATGATGAAAATATTTACGAACCGAAAAATCAAATCTCTTTTTTTGGGTATTTTATTGTGTGTCATGATTTTTACACTGATTTCAACATTATCAGCAGCCTTTGAAGTTAGAAACGCAGCCTGTTACATCATAAGTTCCGGTCTGTGTATGGCGGCTGCAATATTGACACTATGCTATGGTTATTTCAGGGAACAGCATAAAATCATGGAATATGCCATATCACAGATTACAGAATATATATCCGGCAATAAAGACATTACCATTGAGTGTAACGACGAGGGCGAGCTGTACAGGCTGTTCCACGAAGTAAATTGTCTGGTTGCTATCTTAAATGCCCACGCCGAGAATGAAAAAAGCGTTAAAAAGTTTTTGCAAAATACCATATCAGATATTTCACATCAGCTAAAAACACCCATTGCCGCCCTTAATATTTACAATGGCATTATACAGGGAGAAGCAAAAGAACTTCCGAATATACAGGAATTTAGCAGGCTTTCCGAGCAGGAGCTTGACCGCATAGAAACACTGGTACAAAATCTTTTGAAAATCACAAAACTGGACGCCGGTACGATTATATTAGAGAAGTCTTTGGAAAATGTGTCCGAGCTTGCAGAAAATGTAAAGCAGCATTTCCTGTTCCGTGCGGAACAGGAGGGAAAAACAATTTGTTTATCGGGCAGTAAAGCAATTACATTTTCATGTGACCGTAACTGGATACTCGAAGCTATCGGCAACCTTGTCAAAAATGCCCTTGACCACACAGAAAAGGGCGGCCTGCTCTGTATTAAATGGCAGACATTTGCTTCTGTTGTCCAGATTACCGTAGAGGACAATGGCAGCGGCATATACCCGGAAGATTTATACCATATTTTCAAACGGTTTTATCGAAGCCGTTTCTCTAAAGATACACAGGGGATCGGACTTGGCCTGCCGCTTACCAAGGCGATTGTGGAAGCCCATAACGGAACGATTGGAGTAGACAGTACATTGGGACAAGGTACTACTTTTACAATGAATTTTTTAATTCCTACAAAATTGTAGGCTGATTGTAATGTTGGTGTAGGATTTTTTTGTTATATTGGGCTGACAAAACAGAAAGAGGTATTGATACAATGAACTTATTAAAAGTCAGGAATCTCTGTAAGACTTACGGAAGCGGCGAAACTGCCGTACGCGCATTAAAAAAAGTCAGCTTTTCCGTTCCAAAGGGCGAGTATGTGGCTATCGTCGGAGAGTCCGGTTCCGGAAAAAGTACATTACTTAATATGATAGGCGCCCTTGACATACCTACGTCCGGCAAAGTGGCCATAGGCGGTAAAGATATTTTCTCCATGAATGACCGGGAACTTACCATTTTCCGACGGAGAAACATCGGATTTATCTTTCAGGCGTTTCATCTTGTTCCGGAATTGACCGTCGAGCAGAATATCATTTTCCCGGTGCTGCTTGACTACCAAAAACCGGATAAAAAGTATTTGGAAGAACTGCTTACGGTACTGAATCTGCAGGAACGCCGCAATCATCTGCCGAGTCAGTTATCCGGCGGCCAGCAGCAGCGTGTGGCAATCGGACGTGCTCTTATTACGCGCCCCTCTCTTATTCTTGCGGACGAGCCCACCGGGAATCTTGACACGCGGAACAGCAGCGACGTAATTGCGCTGCTGAAAAAAGCGTCTGTACAATATGAACAAACAATTATTATGATTACGCATAGCCGCAGCATTGCACAGACTGCAGACAGGGTATTGCGGGTATCGGACGGCGTACTTACCGATTTGGGGAGGTGCCGTGAATGAAAAGTTATCTGAGTCTTATCCCTCTTTCTGCAAAGGCGCGTAAAACGCAGAACCGTATGACGTTATTATGCATTGTGTTTGCCGTTTTCCTGGTAACATCTGTTTTCAGCATGGCCGATATGGGTGTTCGAATAGAACGCACAAGATTAATGGAGAAACATGGGGCTCTGACGTTTCAGGACATGATTGGCAGCACAATGGCACAGACTCTGTTCTTAACGGCGGCCGTATTATTCCTGCTGGTACTGACCGCCGGGGTTTTCATGATTTCAGGTACGATAAACACCCATGTAGCCCAAAGGACAAAGTTTTTCGGAATGATGCGCTGTATCGGAATGAGCAAGGAACAGATCATCCGTTTCGTAAGGCTGGAAGCTCTGTATTGGTGTAAAACGGCGGTTCCGGCAGGTGTAATACTCGGAATTGTACTCACATGGGGGTTATGTGCCGCTTTACGGTTCCTTGTTGGCGAAGAATTTTCCGATATACCTCTTTTTGGAATCAGCATAACAGGCATAATCAGTGGAGTTGCAGTGGGTGTTATTACAGTGCTGCTTGCAGCAGGCTCTCCTGCCAAACGGGCTGCAAAAGTATCTCCTGTTACAGCGGTTTCGGGAAATTCAGAAACTCCTCAAAAGCCGCGCCATGCAGTAAATACACACAGTTTCAGAATTGAAACGGCACTTGGCATTCATCATGCAGTATCGGCAAAGAAAAACTTAGTGCTTTTGACAGGCTCCTTTGCACTTAGTATCATTCTGTTTTTAAGTTTTTCGGTGCTGATCGATTTTGTCGGCTGCCTGATGCCGCAATCATCCAGTACCGCTGATATCAGCATTTCAAGCAGTGACGGCGCCAATTCGATCGATAAGGAATTACTTGATACCATGCGCGGCATGGAGGGTATCAGGCGCGTTTTCGGACGCAGAAGTATTTTAGATGTGCCTTCGGCAATGGAAGGAATCAATGGATCATCAATAACGATTGATATGATTTCTTATGATGAATTTGAATTAAAATGCCTTTCAAAAGATGATATGCTCAAAAAGGGCAGCGATGTTGCAAGCGTATATGGCAACAGCAATTATGTACTTGCCACCTGGGATCAAGACAGCTCTCTGAAAATCGGAGACAAAATATGGATAAAAAGTGAAGAACTGGAAATCGCCGGTTTATTAAAATATGACCCTTTTAGCAGCGACGGACTTACCAATGGCAAAATCACTCTCATAACTTCCGGCGACACGTTTACCCGTCTGACCGGTATCACGGATTATTCGCTTCTTATGGCGCAGACAACAAACGATATAACTGATGAAGAAATAACCGCAGTCAGCAATATAGCAGATGAAAACGGTACCTTTAGCGATAAACGCGGCGAGCGTACCGCAGGCACTTATAGAGCATTTGTATTTTGCGTGTATGGATTTTTATCTGTTATTACATTGGTTGCCGTATTAAACATCATCAACAGCATTTCCATGAGTGTGTCTGCGAGAATGAAACAATACGGGGCAATGCGGGCAGTTGGAATGGATGCACATCAGGTTACCAAAATGATAGTTGCCGAAGCATTGACGTATGCTGCAACCGGTTGTATTGCAGGCTGCACCATGGGTCTTTTGATCAGTAAATGGCTTTATGACATTCTGATTACGGCTCACTTCAGCTATGCTGTCTGGAATGTGCCGGTTGCTTCTCTTCTGGGGATACTTCTGTTTGTTTTGGCAACTGTAATCGTTGCAGTTTACGCGCCGTCCAAACGTATGCGTCATATGGAAATAACAGAAATTATAAACGAATTATAGCAATGCCCTGCCCCTGCCTGTCCCAAAATCTGCTCTGCTTTTCTTATTGCGAAGGTATTGCGGGTATGTTATAGTAGAGACATAAAAAGGGACAACCGCCCGCAGGGCGGGTTGACCCGATCATGTAGAGAGAAATGCCACCCCGCTACCGGTCAAAGTCCAGGGGGTGGTTTTTCTATGTATAGATTTGGATCCGTCAGACATCAGTCGGCTGATCCGGCTTTGCCGGTCAAATAAGCGGTTGTTTTCAGGAGAAACGACAAAAGCCGGTGACAGAAATAAAAAAGAGGATAGGAGAGCGGGACTATGGCTGGTTACAATATATTGATTATCGATGATGACAAAGAGCTCTGCGCACTGATCGGGCAGAGTGTTTTACAGGAAAATATAGAAGCTGACTGCTGCTATTCCGGTAAATCCGGGTTGCTGCAGCTAAAAGAGAAAGACTATCAGCTTGTCATATTGGATGTCATGATGCCGGGATTTGACGGCTTTGAGACATTGGAACGGCTCAGGAAAGAGAGCAGTCTGCCGGTTTTGATGTTTACATCCAAAAATGACAGTGCCTCAAAGGTGCGCGGCTTACGGGCAGGGGCTGATGACTATTTGACCAAACCGTTTGACATGGACGAGCTGATTGCCCGTATTATTTCACTGGTCAGACGCTATACCCGCTTTAACCAGAAAGACGGGAAAATACAGACCTATGATTTTGACGGATTGACCATTGATTTAGACAACCGTTCCATTGCCACAGGCAATGGGGAATTTGAACTGCCGCCGAAAGAATTTGATGTACTCCTCTTCCTGGCCAAAAATCAGGGAAAGATACTGACAAAGCGGCAGATTTACGAGGAAGTATGGGGAGAGGAATATGTTTACGACGACAGCAATATTATGGCGATTATCAGCCGGTTGCGGAAAAAAACAGAAGAAAACCCGGGAAATCCCAGGTATATACAGACGATAAAAGGAATCGGTTATCGTTTTAACAAGGAGGTCTGACAGATGTATACGGAAACGATTGTTATGATTGGAGCAGCCATTGTCCTTTTTTCCGTTTGCGGTTCCATTCTTGCCATCCGGCGTGTTAAAAAGCAGATATCAGAAATGGTTGATATTTTAGAGGATGTTAAAAACGGAAATGGAAACAGGCGTATTCTCTCAGAAACCCATGAGCTGTCAGCCTCGCTTGCCTATGCGATCAACGATATTATCCTGTCTTACGAAAGCAGACTTTCTGCGTATCATCAGACAGAAGAGACAAACAGGCAGCTTATGACAAGCCTTTCCCATGATGTGAGGACACCACTCACCACGTTGATCGGATATCTGGACGCTGCCCACAGGGGGATCGTTGTCGGAAGGGAACGGGATGATTATATAGAAACCGCACGCCGGAAAGCCCATGACTTAAAAGAATATATAGATGTGCTGTTTGACTGGTTCAAACTGGGGAGCGATGAATTTGCCATGGATATGACAGTCATTGATCTGACGGAGCTGACACGGAATCTGCTGACCTGCTGGATACCGATTTTTGAAGAAAAACAGATAAATTTCACGGTTGACATTCCGGAACAGCCTTTTCGGGCAAAAATCGACCCGGACGGGTATATGCGGATCGTAAACAACCTGATACAAAACGCAGTCTCCCACAGTCATGGTGATGAAATAAAAATAGCATTATCGGAGCAGGGCAGAAATATAAAAATCTGTCTGGCTGACAATGGGGTGGGGATTGAGAAAGAGGATTTGAAACACATTTTTGAACGGCTTTATAAATGTGATAAAGGGCGGTCTGAAAAAGGCAGCGGACTTGGCCTGTCAATCGTCCATCAGCTTGTAGAGAAAATGAATGGGACAATAACGGCAGAAAGTGCACCGGAGGACGGAACTGTGTTCACTATGCTTTTCCCCATAGAGGATGGAAGCCAGAGAACAGATTGAGAAGTAGCGCTACGGGAACTGCCCTGCAGTTCCTGTTCCTTCGTTGCAAGGTTAATGCAAGGTTGGCGCAAGGTTAATGCAAGGTTGGCGTGGTAAAATAACGGACATGAAAAGGAGGCTGTGCAATGAACAAATATGTGATTCAAACAAAAAATCTTACAAAACAATTTGGAACACAGAAAAGTGTCGTTGATTTAAACATTCATGTACGGAAAGGGCGTATCTATGGACTGCTTGGCAGGAATGGGGCCGGAAAGACGACAACCATGAAAATGCTGCTTGGACTGACCCGGCCTACTTCCGGGGAAGTAACAATCTGGGGAAAGCCGTTACGGACAAATGAAAAGAAGCTGCTTCCCAGGATTGGCAGTCTGATCGAATCCCCCGGCTTTTATCCCAATCTGACCGCTACGGAAAACCTGCGCATTTTTGCCACCCTGCGGGGCGTGCCAAACCGTAACGCCATTAAAAACGCACTTGATCTGGTGGGTTTGCCCTACAAAGACAAAAAGCTGTTTTCTCAATATTCATTGGGCATGAAGCAGCGGCTGGCGATTGCCCTTGCCGTTATGCACGATCCGGAACTTTTGATCCTGGATGAACCGATTAACGGTCTTGACCCGATTGGGATTGCAGAAGTGCGCTCCTTTATCCGTGACCTTTGTAATAAAAGGGGGAAAACCATCCTGATTTCCAGCCATATCCTTTCGGAAATTGCCCTGCTGGCTGACGACATAGGCATTATCGACCACGGCGCATTATTGGAAGAAGAAAGCCTCGCAGAGCTGGAAGCAAAGAGCAGCAAACATATCCGGTTTTCCGTATCTGATACGGCGCAGGCTGCAAGAATATTAGAACGCATTTTCCATGAAAATCAGTTTACCATACAGGACGACCATAATATACGGCTGGATAATCTGGATAGTTCTGTCGGGAAGATCGTAACTGCTTTCGTAGAAAATGGACTTACCGTATCACAAGCCTATATTTGTGAAGAAAGTCTTGAAGATTATTTCAAGCGTATCACAGGAGGTGAGGGGATTGCTTAAACTTATTATGTGTGAGTTTACAAAATTAAAGCGTAAAAAATTTATTTTACTGACTATACTTTCTGCATTTTTGTTTCCTGTACCTGTCACAGTGATGATGACGACGCCGCAGATGACAGGGCGATATGACAGTGACGCCGAGATCTTCAATGCCTGTTTCCAGTTTATTATGGGATATGGTGTGGAACTGCTTTTACCCTGTGTGATCGGCGTCATTGCAGCCATGTTGTTTTTTATGGAAAGAGATAATGATACCTTCAAAAATCTGCGCACGATTCCTGTGACAAGCTCACAGATGATTTTTGCAAAAATCATGGTTTTGTTTATTATGGGTATTATCTTCAGCTTATCCTCGGCTTTTGCTGCAGTTATATGCGGAAGTCTGGTAGCGGAGGTAAACGGTGTCTTTTATAAGCTGCTGATAGCATTTGAAATGGGGGTTTTTACCACTGCCGGGACGCTGCCTATAATCGTCTTTGTTGTTTTCTTTAGCAAGACCTATATTTTTTCCATTTTGTTGTGTGTTTCTTACAGCGTTTTAAGCATGACTGCAGAAAGCTGTTTTGGTGCGCTGCCGAAAATGATGTGCTGGCTGATGCCCATTCCGCTGACGACACTCTGGAGCGCAGGGGATATGGAACGGCACGGGATCATAGAGCTTGGAGATACGCTTGCATATCTTGTGCCGACAACTTTTCAGACAATTGCCATTTTAGGCGTAGAGGCTTTTCTTTCTGTCGTGATGATTGATTACCTGTATAAAAAGAGGAGGGAATAATATGTTTCGCATAGTTAAGACTGAGATCTGGAAATTAAAGCGGTATCATATGATATGGTCAGGCGTACTCTTAATGCTGCTTTCTGTCTTATTGACACTATTTTCCACTACGGCGCTGGACGGGACAGTCTGGACATTTCCTTTTTTTGCGGAGCAGGTGATTAAGAATAATGTTACAATGATTTTTCCTGTGTGCATTGCCTTACTTGCCGGATATATCATAGCAAGGGAAGAACAGGACGATACGCTGAAAAATATTCTGACAGTCCCTGTTTCCTACTGCGGTTTGTTGTGGGGGAAATTATTTGTCTGCGCACTGCTTTCTTTGTTTTTAGGGGCGGTAAGTGCACTGTTTACGGTGATTGCCAATATATTAATGGGATTTCCGGGGGTTTCCGCGGCATCCATATTGCAGACGTTTATTCAGATTATTTTGAGCTGTCTGTTTCTGTACATTGCAGTAATGCCGGTCATCGCAATGACCGCCCGTATAGCAAACGGACATATGGTAGGAACGATTGTAGCTTTTGTCTATGGCTATGGCGGTATGTTTGCAGCCGGAAATGCAACGCTGGCAGACATTTATCCTGTTACGGCAAGTCTGGGCCTGATCAGTTACCGCAGTTACGATCCGACCGTACATTGGAATGTTTTAATCTGCTGTTTCAGCATGCTTGCCGCGTTTCTGCTTTCTGCCGTCTTTGTCTTTACGACAAAAGGAGGCGCACCGGTGCAGGCAGCCAAAAAGCAAAAAAAAGTCATCACAAAAAAGGGTTGGTAATGAGGAGGATATGATAATGAAGAAAAAAATGATGATTGGATTTTCGGTAGTCGGGGTAATCGCGATTGGTTTCCTGTGCTTTTGCATATGGTTTCTTTCGGGGGCCGACAGCGCCTATTATTATTGTCAAATTGACAACAGTAAAATAGAAGAGATCGATTCGGGCGGGGGAGTGATTGATTTGCATGGGGGAATGGCGTATTCCTATACGCTTCCGGCCTATGATGAGAATGGCAATGAAAAAGACATTACATTTGGGGCATCAAGAGAGTTAAAAGAAGGCGCTTTGATTCGCCTGACAGTCATGCCCGTCCGCGGCGTTCTTGAATGGAGCGAAGTGCAGTATGAGGAACTGCCTGCAGCGGTGCAGAGCTATTACACAGTCCCGGCAAATGAATAGAAAGGGATGTCCGCTCCCTGGGGCGGCCTGATAAAAGCAGTGGATAAAGACGGCGCAGAGGTAACAGGGTATGCGGTTTGGGAATGCATCGATCCGGTTTCAAGTATAACCGGATCGATGCGTAACCGGTATGGTTTCGTCTGTGCGGATAAAAAGGATGGCGGCGTTTATAAAAGATGGACAGCTTATACCGGTGTCGGAAGGTGATTCATCCGATCGGGGATTTAATAAAGTTTAAATCCGCCTAAAGTCGGGATACGTCCGCCGACGTGGGTAATATAGACTGCGTGGATCCCATCGGGAATACAACATGGCGCTGTGAAGGTTTCCCAGTAATTGCATTCGGATACAGCCACACTGGCACAGACCTCTCCATCGGGAGAAGTGCGGACCTGAAAACAGCCGTCCATATAACCGCGGGCCTTGATATCGATTTTGGTAATACCTTTACAGTCAAAATATTTGAATCCGGCAGTGGCACCGTCTGTCATATTGCACACATAGCCGGGAAGTTCGTCTCCGTCATTGCCGTCCTGTGAGATCATGGGACGGTATGTTTCATCATGTTGAAACTCCGGATACATATTCCAGAGATTGCAGGCAATATATGCATCATAGAAGATACCGGTTTTTAAAGGGCCGCCGTTGAGTCCGCAGGAAGTCATTTCCGACTGTCTGATCAGGCCGTCGGGAGTAAAGAAGATTTCTTCGGCGCAGGCCTGTCTGCTGAACTGGGTCCCGTTGGTAGAACGATGATAGAACATATACCATCTGCCGTTTATTTCGGTAAAACTTCCGTGATTGTTGCAGTGCAGTGCAACTTTCTGCCCCGTCGGCTTATAAGTGTCAATGCCTGCATCACAGTTATCCACAATGACGCCCCGATATGTAAAGGGTCCGGCCGGACTTTCTGATGTGGCATAACACATTTCATGATTATGGATGGAGGAATAGATAAAATAACAGGTGTCGCCCCGCCTGCGCAGGGAAGAAGCCTCAAAAAAAGCATGGCCTTCAAAGGAAGTGCCGTCCGCATGCCGGGCATTCGGTATGACTGGTCTGGGTTCTTCCACGATAGTCAGCATATCGGATGCAAGGACGGTGACGCAGGCGCCTTTTGTCGTGTTATCGTCTGCCGGACAGAAGCCCGTATACAGATAGGTTTTGCCGCCCTCCCGGTATATGCCCGGATCAAACTGGGGGGCATCGCCTTCCCTCTCGCCAAGTATGGAGCCGTCTGCGTGTTTTACAAAACCGTAAAATTCGTATTTCCCTGCGGGAGTGTCGCATACTGCTACCGATACGATATGGGAGAGATTGGGGATATAGTACATATAGTAACGACCGTCCGGTCCCTGTGCCACATCGGGTGCAAAGAGCACCATTTTTCCGTCCGTATTGCGGGGATCCTGTTCTTTACGGTAAATAGTGCCTTCATAGCGCCAGTTTCCGAGATCGTCTACCGGGGCAGACCAGCATACATAATCTCCCAGACAGTAGACATAGCCCCGGAAATGATCATGGGAGCCGTACAGATATATCCTGTCACCAAATACATGGGGTTCGCCGTCCGGAATATATTCCCATGATGGGAGAAAGGGATTAAAAGCCTGTTTTTTCATTGGATACCTCCTCGTTCTACTTTTATCTGAAACGGCAGGGCAGACAGCCCGGCCCTGTTGTGGATATGGATTTCGGCATAATCTTTACAGCCCAGTGATACATAGAGCGGAGTCTGGCCGTCCGCAATGTCGTCAGGGAGGGTAAGGATCAGTCGGTTCTCTTTTATGGTAATTTCCGAAGGGGGAATATTCTGCTCTCCAAGCCGGATATTCCAGTCGGATGCTTTGCTGCCTGCGGCAAGGCCGTCGGCATGCAGGAATGTGATGGCGATCCGGCGGTTTGTTTCCAGAACAGCGCTGACAGCTTCCGGCGCATCACACAGCAGTCCTTTTTCTCCGTATACATGTCCTCTTGCGAGCAGTGCAAGTCTGCGGCCCACTTCCATTTTTTCTTTTGGATGGATATCATAATAAGAACCCAGATCCATGATGCCCGCCATATAGACGTCGGGAACGTTTCTGGCAACGGATGCCTGTTTTTCCCTGACGACGGCATACCCTTGATTATCGCAGTCCAGCCATACGCCGAAGGGCGCAAGCTGTACGATCAGGAAAGGGAAATTATCGTTCCATTGCCTGCGCCAGGTTTCAATCAGCGCTGTCAGAAGCCGGTCATACAGGAATGCATGATCTCCCGCATCTGATTCGCCCTGATACCAGATCACTCCCTTGATGGAAAGCGTAAACAGCGAAGAGAGCATGGTATGATAGAGTCCGGAGGGGCGGTTAAAATGATAAGGGCCCATCGGAACGATCGGATCGTCTGCGTGCGCTTTCATATATTCGAGCTGCCAGGCGCGGCTTTGTCCATAAAGCAGCGGTTCAAAATCGGCGACGTGCTGTTGGGAATCCTCAAAAGCCCATGCGGCCAGACTGTCATCGGCAGTCTTTTCCGGGGAACTTCCGGATATGGCTTCTTCATATTCTTTTATATAACGGTCAAGAGGCGGTAAGCGGAGCGCCTCTTTTGATATCCATGCGGCGGCAGTGGAGCCGCCCCAGTAACAGCCGATGATACCTATCGGTATGCCTGTTGCTGTCTGGATATTTCTTGCAAAACTATAGGCCGGTGCGGAAAAATATGCAAGCTCCGGACTGCTGTCGTCAATCCAGCGTCCATAGCCGGCCCTGTTATGGGTGGTGTGTCCTTCAAAAGCCCTCTGCGGTACGTTATACATGCGGATTTTGGGATTGCGGGGCAGTTTTTTTGTATGTTCCCAGTCACGGTCATACTTCAGGAAAAATTCCATATTGGACTGACCGCCCGCAAGCCACAGATCGCCGATGCATATATTGTCTAACCGGATGGATCCGGCCTGGGCGCAATCGAAGGTGATCTCAAGCAGATAGCCTTCTCCGGCTGTCTGAGGCGGGAGCGTGATACGAAAACGTCCGTCCGGGCCGGCAGTCCCCTTTCCGCAGAGCAGGGAGCCGGCGGTTCCCTGCGCATCTTCTTGATAGAAAACGGCAGTGGCGGTTATACCGGGAGCAGCCGTTCCCCAAAGAACGATTTCCCTGTCCCGCTGGAGCAGCATGCCGCTCTGGAAAATTTCCGCAAGGCGGTATTCATTGTGGGTGTTCATTTATGATATGACCCTTTCCTTTCTGTAAAATGATATTATGAACAGTACATATTCCTGAATTCGGTGGGCGTACACCCTTTTACAATCTTGAACATCCTGATAAAGGAGGACAGAGACGGGAAACCGGAGCTTAAGGCCACATCCGTAACGGAATTTTTTGGCTCGATCAACAGCTCGGCCGCCTTTGCGATCCGTTTCTGATTTACATATTTGTAAAAGGATACGTTCATAAATTGTTTAAACAGTCTCGAAAAATAAAATTTACTGAAGCCGCACATATTTGCGATATCGTCCAGCTTGAGATCGTCGGAACAGTGATCTTTGATGTAATCGCAGATTTTAAAAAATTTTTCCATATATTCCTTTTGCTGGCCTGTGATACCGGACCGGCTTTCTGCATGGCGGGCATAGTTGTCCCCGATCAGGGTGATGATTTCCAGCAGCTTACTGTATATCATGACTTCGGAAAAGGCGGAAGCCATGATAAAATATTCGTCTTTGATTGCGATCAGGAGTTCCCGTATCCTTTCATGAATGGCAGGGAAATCTTCCGGGGTAATGATAATGAGCGGCGAGAGGATATTTAACAGTGATTCGATTCCTTTCATGAACCGCAGCGAGGCTGTGTCCGGCTGAAATATAATGCGTCGCCCTGTTGGCGGGGCAGAAAGTGCATGGATACAGCAGGGACAGATCAGTATAATATCGTATTCCCGCAGTACATAGGTCTGGTTGCCGCATTCCACGGTATAGATATTTTCCACAGGCATGATGATTTCCATTGTCGTATGCCAGTGAGGAGGATAATCTTCATTTTCGTCATTGTTATACAGCTTGAGCGATGTGCTCTGCTTGTAATTGACGGTTTCACAGATGCCGTTTAGCGTTTCAATCATGGAATCTCCCCCTTCTTTTCTGCATTTCTGAAGCATTCTTCCGCATTTATTGTATAATGAAAAATTGCTTTTGGATATATAAAAATTGCTTATAATGTATTAAAAATTGCTGTCAAAAACCTGGAATTGGTAAAATTATACGAATCCGTCAACTAAAAATCGTCAAATATTAACAATGACAATATTTAACATAACAAAATAATTGTCAGAATTTCAGAAATTATCCAAACCAATAGCAGAGCAAGAATTGATAATCAATAAACAACAATTTGAAAGCGGGAAGCAGACGCCTATGCTATCATAAAAATATGATATAAAGTTTCAGATAATTTCATATTTTTAAGGAGGATTTCAGAATGAAGAAAAGATTGTTGGCAGTTGTTTTATCAGTTGCAATGACAGCAGCGCTTCTGGCAGGATGCGGCGCAGGCGGGGGGACATCAGACGGTAACGAGAGCGCATCGGCAGAAGGCGGCGTGCAGGAGATCACATGGATGTTCTGGGATGATCTGAATGCGACGGAGGATCTGATTTCAAAAGGGTATGCGGATGTGATTGACAGATTCAATGCCGATTATGAGGGCCAGTACCATGTAACGGCGGTCACGACCAATCTGGAAGAGTATTACCCGAAGCTCAATGCATTGGTAGCATCTAATGAAACACCGGATGTATTTATCGTCAGTCCGGGACCGAACCTGGAGGTTTATGTGGAGCCGGGTGTGGCTGCGCCTCTGGACGAATATCTGGCGGACGGATGGAAGGACAGCTTTACTTCGGATGCAGTGTTCTCTCAGATGACCTACGATGGAAAGATCTATGCGGTGCCTTTGAATATTGCAGCGGCATGCGCGTTTTACAATACGGAAATGTTCGAGGCAGCAGGCGTCAAGGTGCCGGAGACATGGGATGAGATGCTGGATGCATGCAAGAAGCTGGAGGCGGCAGGGTATACACCGATTACGATTTCAGCAGGTACGGCATGGTGTCTGTCTATGGTAGCCGGATATCTCTGTGAAATGGAAGGTGTTGACCTTGCGGCTCTGGCAGATGGTTCCGCATCCTGGGAGGACGGCCAACTGGAAAGTGCGGCTGCAAAACTTGTGGAATTGTCCCAGTATTTCCAGAAAACGGCGGCAGGTGATACCAATGATGTGGCAACGGCAAACTTTTATAACGAAGAAGCGGCAATTCTGATACAGGGCTCCTGGGCGATTGCACAGATCAACGGTTCCAACCCTGACTTTGAATCAAAGTGCGGCGTATTCCAGTTTCCGGGTGTTGAAAGAGTGATTGCAAAATCCGATTCCATTGCAATGAGTTCAACTACAAAATATCCGGAAGCATGCATAGCATTCATGAAATATTTCACAGATGATACGGCACAGAAATATACGGCGGAGATCGGCGGAAAGATTCCTGTTACTAACGTTGAATACGATGCTTCCAAAGCACCGGCACAGCTTGCTTATGTAATGGAAGTATTCGGCGCCGCAAATGGGACATTTGGATTTTATAATGAATCGATGCCTTCTACGGAAGCGGGTGCATATTTTGACGATCTGATGGTATCCGTATTTCTGGGAGATATGACACCGGCGGAAGCGGCGGCGGATATGGAAGACTTCTATGCAGGCAACTGCAGATAAGCAGGGCGGTCTGGAAAGTATGTGGAGGAGCATGAAATGGATAAATTGTTACGGAATAAAAAAGTAATCACGATATTTTTAATGCCGGCGCTCTTGTTGTTTACAGTTGTATTGTTTATTCCAATCTGCCAGTCAGTGTATTATTCGTTTTGCGATTACAAAGGGCTGACAGCTCCTGAGTTTATCGGGCTTGCAAATTATAAAAACCTGCTGAAAGACAAAAGCATGATATATGCGCTGAAAAATTCTCTGTTTTTCCTGATTTTTTCCTGTGTTACCCAGTTAATTCTCGGACTGTTTCTGGCTGCGCTCCTTACCAATATCAAAAAGGGGCGCAACCTTTTCAAAAACATCATATACCTGCCCTGTGTTCTGTCCTCAACGGCATTGGGGCTTCTGTGGATGTTCATTTTCAGCCCGAAGCTGGGAATCAATCAGGCGCTGGAAAAATTTGGGATAGAAGGCCCGCTGTGGCTTATGGATACGAGCGGCTTTATCATTCTGCCGATGTGGGTGATCGCATTTGTGGCATTGTGGCAGTATGTGGGGCAGTCGATGATGCTCTATATGGCTCAGATTTCCGGAATCAGTACATCATTGTATGAGGCGTCCTACATCGATGGATGCAACAAGGCGCAGAGTTTTATACATATTACACTGCCGCTGATCAGACCGATGGTGGCTACGGCAATGTCCTTCAATGCAATCGGCTCATTAAAGTTTTTTGACCTGATCTTTAATATGACAGAGGGAGGGCCGAATCACAGGACGGAAGTTCTGGCAACTCATCTGTATACACAGGGCTTCAAGTATAACAAGTACGGCTATGCCAGCGCTGTGGGTGTGGTGCTGATCATATTGTGCCTTCTGGTTACGGGACTGATCAATAAGTTTGTCAAGACTGAGAATTATGAGATGTAAGGGGGAGCATGTGATGAACGGTAAAACGAAATCAAAAATCATAACAACAATGATCTATGTATTTCTTATTGTTGTTGCAGTTGTTTATATTGCCCCGCTCTTATGGGTGTTTATGGTATCTTTTAAAACAAATGCCGAGATATTTTCCGACCCGTTTGCCCTGCCGGAAAGCCTTTATCTGGATAATTACACATTTGCGTGGACGGCAGGAAAACTCGGGATCGCAACGCTCAATTCCTTTATTGTATGCGGTGTTACATTGATTCTCAGTATGCTGATTGGTTCTATGGCGGCATTTGCCATCGGCAGGATGCGCTTTAAGCTGGCAAAGCCCTGTATGATATTTTTTCTGATTGGCATGATGATACCGGTGCACTGTGTTATGATACCGCTGTTTACAAGGTTTGCCAGACTGGGCCTGTCCAATTCTCTTGTGGGTATCATCATACCTTATCTGACGTTTTCGCTGCCCACAACGATTTTTATTATGACAGGCTTTTTTCAGAGTATGCCGAATGAGCTGATGGAGTCCGCCTGTATCGACGGCGCTTCCATCTTTGAGATTTTCTTTAAGATAGCGCTGCCGCTGTCCAGGACAGGGCTTTTTGTAACGGGGCTGATGACTTTTGTAGCCAATTGGAATGAACTTCTGCTGGCTATGGTATTTATCTCTGATGATGCGAAAAAGACTCTGCCGGTGTCGCTGTCAAAATTTGTAGGTCCATATAATACCAATTATTCACAGATGTTTGCGGCAATTATCATTGCTGTGATACCTACGATCATTGTATATTGCATTTTCAGCAATCAGATTGTAGACGGACTGACAGCGGGCGCTGTAAAAGGATGACCATTCAGACAGGAAAGGGGAATGAGATGAGTAGAGAAAGAGAGCCTCTTGTGACACATATATTCACCGCAGATCCGTCTGCCCATGTATATAACGGGAAAATATATATCTATCCGTCACATGA
The DNA here is from genome assembly GCA_009774625.1 of Lachnospiraceae bacterium. Lineage (GTDB taxonomy): Bacteria > Bacillota > Clostridia > Lachnospirales > Lachnospiraceae > VSOB01. The sequence continues at coordinate 39,640 of VSOB01000011.1, read as the reverse complement.
CATTCCGCATAACGGAGAGGACAACGACAACGGTGATGAGTATCAGATGCAGGATTATCATGTGCTGACAATGGACGATATCAGTGCGGAATGCATTGATCATGGGGTGGCGCTTCATATGGAGGATGTACCTTGGGCAAGGGATCAGATGTGGGCTCCCGACGCGGTATATAAAAACGGAAAGTATTATCTGGTCTTTCCGGCAAGGGATAAAGAAGGGAATTTCCGGATCGGCATTGCAAGCGGAGAGGATCCGACGGGGCCGTTTAAGGCGGAGGAGGACTATATTAAAGGAAGTTTCAGCATTGATCCAGCCTCCTTTGCAGATGACGACGGGAAAGTGTATGTTTATTTTGGCGGATTGTGGGGCGGACAACTGGAAAAATACCGGACGGGAGTATTTGATCCGGACGGGAAGGAGCCGGCGCCTTGCGAACCTGCGGTTATGCCCCGTTGTGCGGTCATGAGCGAAGATATGTTATCTTTTGAGAAAGGGCCTGTAGAGATAGAGATACTGGATGAAAACGGGGAGCTGCTGCTTGCCGGTGATGAGGAACGGAGATATTTTGAAGATCCGTGGATGCATAAATATAAGGGAAAGTATTATTTTTCCTATTCCACCGGTACGACGCATTATATTGTTTATGCCACAGGAGACAGTCCGATGGGCCCTTTTACTTATCAGGGATGCATTATGGAGCCGGTTATCGGCTGGACGACACATCATTCGATTATAGAATTTGGGGGAAAATGGTATCTGTTTTATCATGACTGCGAATATTCCGGCGGGATCAATCATCGCCGTACGGTAAAATTTACCGAACTTCATTATAATGAGGACGGATCCATACAGAAGATATTTCCTTATGATAAAAGTAAATAAAGTCTGACAGGAGGTTTGGGCAAAAGCATCCGCTTTCCGGGGGTATGGTGTTGTATTTTCGTGTTTTGGCATCTCAGGGAATTTCCGCTTCCCTGTCCCCGGAAGTATCTCCTGTGGAGGAAGGAGCATGGCCGTCCTTCTTTTCCTTCAATGGCTTACCGGCATGGTTTTCGCGGCATTTAATGTTCTCTTGCGATAAGCGCCCATTGATTAAATCATCTAATGTTATACTGTAAAAGAAATCATGGATAAGTGAATCAAATTTTTCCCATAGCGGCAGAGTAATACAATCGCTCTTCCTGCGGCATATCTCCGCATCCGGCAGCAGACATGCAACCGGGGCAATCGGGCCTTCTGTCAGCTCTATAATTTCTCCTATCGTATATTCTTCCGGCAGACGGGTAAGTCTGTATCCGCCGCCTTTTCCACGTAGCCCTTTTAAAATATTGCCTTTTACAAGAGTTCTTACAATAATCTCCAGATATTTTTCGGAGATTTCCTGCCGTTTTGAAATCTCTTTTAAGGGGATAAAACGAGTTTCCTGATTTTGTGCAAGGTCAATTAATACTCTGAGTGCATAACGCGCTCTTGTTGAAATCATAAAAAGATACCTCCGCCCATTTATTTGATTATAAGTTCGGAAAGGATAAATAGCAATAAAAACCTATAAACCTATTGACATAGTAGGTAAATAATAGTAATATGCACTCAATGATTTTCTGGAGGATGGAAATGACATTAGTCCAATTACGTTATCTTATCTCGATAGCAGAGACAAATTCATTGAATAAAGCGGCAGAGCAATTATATGTATCACAGCCGTCTCTGACCAGTTCCATGAAAGAACTGGAAAAGGAACTGGGAATTACTTTATTTTACAGAAGCGGCAGAGGGGTTACGCTGACGAATGATGGAATGGAATTTTTGCTCTATGCAAAACAGATCTATGGGCAGTATGAATTGGTTCTGGAGAAATATGGAAAAGGGGGCGCTCATAAAAAGAAATTTGGAGTGTCTACCCAGCATTATTCATTTGCGGTAAAGGCATTTGTGGATATGGCAAAAGAGTTTGATATGTCCAGATATGAATTTGCGATCAGGGAAACTAAGACTGCGGAAGTAATCCGTGATGTCAGTACGACGAAGAGTGAAATCGGGATACTCTATTTGTGTGATTTTAACCGCAAATCTATGGAGAAGATTTTAAAATCAGCAAAACTGGAATTTCACCGTCTCATAGAATGCCAGGCGTATGTTTATATTTGGAAAAACCATCCATTGGCAGGGGAAAAATCCATCCATTTTGAGCAGTTGGAAGGATACCCCTGTCTATCTTTTGAGCAGGGGGATAACAGTTCCTTTTATTTTGCGGAAGAGATACTTTCAACGAACGAATATCCGCAGGTAATTAAGGCGAATGACCGTGCAACTATGTTGAATCTGATGGTTGGACTAAACGGGTATACCATTTGTTCGGGGATTATCTGTGAAGAACTGAACGGCAGCGACTATATTGCGGTCCCTTATGAGGAGGATGAAAAAAATCCGAACAGTATTATGGAGATCGGGTATATCGTAAGGAAGAACACGATATTAAGTAAGCTGGCGGGCCTGTACCTTAATAAGCTAAAGGAGTATTTGCATATTTTTTGAGCAATAGGCAACGGAGCTAAAACTGGCATGGTAAATTATTAAAAAACTGGATATTGCAACAATGCCAATTAGGGTTTAATATTCATATAAACTTAGTAGGAATACAGGAGGACATTACAATGGATGAAAAGAGATATGAATTAAATAAGCAGTTGGCACAAATGTTAAAGGGCGGCGTGATTATGGATGTTACTACACCGGAACAGGCAGAAATTGCCGAAGAAGCAGGCGCATGTGCGGTTATGGCATTGGAAAGGATCCCTGCAGATATCCGCGCTGCAGGCGGTGTGTCGAGAATGAGTGACCCTAAAATGATCCGGGGAATCCAGGAGGCCGTTTCCATACCGGTTATGGCGAAATGCAGGATCGGACACTTCGTGGAAGCGCAGATACTGGAAGCAATCGAGATTGATTATATAGATGAAAGCGAGGTGCTTTCTCCGGCGGATGATATTTATCATATTGATAAACGGGGATTTAAGGTTCCGTTTGTATGTGGTGCGAGAGATTTGGGCGAGGCGCTCAGAAGGATTAATGAAGGGGCGTCGATGATCCGCACAAAGGGTGAACCGGGAACAGGCGATGTGGTGCAGGCAGTCAGGCATATGAGGAAAATGAATCAGGAAATAGCGAAAGTCGTTTCCATGAGGGCGGATGAACTGTATGAAGAAGCGAAAAACTTAAAAGTCCCGTATGAGCTGATCGAGTACGTACATAAAAATGGCCGCCTGCCGGTCGTGAACTTTGCGGCAGGGGGAGTGGCAACGCCGGCAGACGCAGCGCTTATGATGCAGCTTGGCGCAGAGGGTGTGTTTGTTGGCTCCGGTATTTTTAAATCCGGGGATCCGAAGAAGCGGGCGGCTGCAATCGTAAAAGCAGTTACAAACTTTGAAGATTCCGGGATACTGGCAGCGCTTTCCGAAGATCTTGGGGAAGCGATGGTGGGGATCAATGAACAGGAAATAAAGCTTCTGATGGAAGAGAGGGGAAAGTAAGATGCGGATTGCTGTACTTGCGGTACAGGGGGCTTTTGCCGAGCACCGGAAGAAACTGGAGGGGCTGGGGGCGTCCTGCATCGAACTCCGCAAAAAAGATGACTTAAGAGAATCTTTTGACGGTCTGGTTCTGCCTGGCGGAGAGAGTACGGTGCAGGGAAAACTGATAAAAGAACTGGAGCTGTATGATGGCCTGAAGATGAGGATTCAGGATGGAATGCCGGTACTGGCAACCTGTGCGGGACTGATTCTTCTGGCAGAGGAACTGGCGAATGATACACATGTATATTTTGGGACGCTGCCGGTCAGGGTGAAAAGAAACGCTTACGGCAGGCAGCTTGGAAGTTTCCATACGGTACAGGAAATGGAAGGGATCGGAAAAGTACCCATGACGTTCATCCGTGCGCCATACATAGAAGAAGTCAGAGATGGGGCAGAAGTCCTTGCGTCGGTAGACGGCAATATTGTGGCAGTGAAATACGGCGTACAGTATGGATTGTCGTTCCACCCGGAATTAGACGGGGATCACCGGATACATAAGGCGTTTTTAAATATGGTCAGAAAAGTGATCTGATAGTTGGCCTGGTTATAAATTGAATTTATAGCCAGGTATTTTTTTTGCATATTAGACAGATAAAACCTACTATGCTAGTATGATTATAGAAATGAATGAAGGAGGAAATAAAAATGGCAAATATAAAGGATTCTGCAAACTGGGGTTTTGAAACAAGACAGTTACATATCGGGCAGGAGCAGGCTGATCCGGTTACGGATGCAAGGGCAGTGCCGATCTATGCAACGACTTCTTATGTGTTCCACGATTCGCAGCATGCGGCGGACCGTTTTGGGCTTCGGGATGCGGGCAACATCTACGGCAGGCTGACGAATCCGACGCAGGATATCTTCGAACAGCGTATCGCATCCCTGGAAGGCGGTGTGGCAGCGCTGGCGGTGGCATCCGGCGCGGCAGCGATCAGTTATACATTTCAGGCGCTGGCAAAGTCAGGCGAGCATATCGTGGCGGCAAAGACGATTTACGGAGGGACCTATAATCTGCTGGCGCATACATTGCCGCTGACCAACGGCGTTACCACCACATTTGCAGATCCGGAAGCAGAAGGCTCCTTTGAAGCGGCTATTCAGGAGAATACGAAAGCGATTTTTGTGGAGACGTTGGGAAATCCCAATTCCAATCTGGTGGATCTGGAAGAACTCGCGGAACTTGCACATAAGCACGGCATACCGCTGGTGGTGGATTCCACATTTGCAACACCTTATCTGATCCGACCGATTGAATATGGCGCTGATATTGTAGTCCATTCCGCAACTAAGTTTATCGGAGGGCATGGGACGGCCATAGGCGGTGTGATAATTGACAGCGGCAATTTTGACTGGAAGGCATCAGGAAGATATCCGTGGATCTCAGAGGCAAATCCGAGCTATCATGGAGTATCCTTTGCGGACGCGGCAGGGGCGGCGGCGTTTGTGACGTATATCCGTGCGGTAATTCTCAGAGATACAGGCGCAACCCTGTCCCCGTTCCATGCATTCCTTTTCCTGCAGGGATTGGAAACCTTGTCTCTCCGTGTAGAGCGCCATGTGAGCAATGCGCTGAAAATTGTAGAATATCTTGCGAACCATCCGCAGGTGGAGGCAGTGCATCATCCGTCGCTTGAAAGCGAATCAAGTCATGGATTATATAAAAAATATCTTCCCAACGGGGGAGGCTCTATCTTCACCTTTGAGATCAAAGGAGATGCAGGGACGGCTCAGACGTTTATCGATAATCTTGCCATCTTCTCTCTGCTTGCAAATGTTGCGGATGTGAAATCCCTGGTGATCCATCCGGCGACCACCACACATAGTCAGAGCACAGAGGAAGAACTGTCAGAACAGGGGATTAAGCCAAACACAATCCGGCTCTCTGTAGGCATCGAAAAAGTGGAAGATTTAATTGCAGCATTGGAGGCTGCATTTGAAAGTGTGAGGCAATAGGAGCGCCAAATAAAAATACAGGCTGGCCGGCAAACCGGAGGTTTTAAGGATATCGATGATAGAAACGAGTGAATGATATCTTTAAAGCCTCTTTTTATTATTAAAAGAGGAAGAGAAATGAGTGATAAAGTCTTGAACAACAGATTGGAAATATCAGGATTGCATGATAAAATATAGAGTAATGATTGCCGCGGCAGGGAAGGTTACAGGGCTGTAAATATATTCTGACACGGTTAAGGTATAGGCAGCATGTATCATGAAAGCGCATGAAAAGAGATACCTTGCCTTGAACTGTTAAGCGGATGATATTCCGGAATTTGTACCAGTTGAAAAGGAGAACGAAGATGGCTGATGTGAGAAAAGAGCAGGAGCGTGAGGAATTGCACCGTGCGATCTGGGCGATTGCTGACGAGCTGCGTGGAAGTGTGGATGGATGGGATTTCAAGTCCTATGTGCTGGGCATGATGTTCTACCGCTATATCTCTGAAAATCTGGCTGACTATATCAATGAGGGAGAAATCGAAGCCGGAAACGAGGGCTTTGAGTATGCTTTGCTGTCGGATGATGAAGCAGAGCAGGCCCGCGTGGATCTGGTCAGTACGAAAGGGTTTTTTATTCTGCCATCTGAACTTTTCGCCAATGTGAGAAAGAAAGCGGCAAGCGATGAAAACTTAAATATGACTCTGGAAACTGTTTTTCATCACATTGAGGAATCGGCAAAGGGCAGTGAAAGCGAAGATAATTTTGCCGGATTGTTTGATGACATGGATGTCAACAGCAATAAACTGGGAACCACCGTTGCCAGACGCAATGCAAACCTTGTGAAGCTGATCGAAGGCGTTGCGGACATGGGGCTGAACAATTATAAAGAAAACGCCATTGATGCTTTTGGCGATGCATATGAATATTTGATGAGCATGTACGCATCCAATGCCGGAAAAAGCGGCGGGGAGTTTTTTACCCCGCAGGAAGTATCGGAACTGCTGACCCGTATTGCTGTCGCCGGAAAAAGGGAGGTCAATAAGGTATACGATCCTGCCTGTGGTTCCGGCTCTCTGCTTTTAAAGGCGGCAAAAATCCTGGGCAAAGAGAATGTCCGTCAGGGCTTTTATGGTCAGGAAATCAACCTGACCACCTACAACCTTTGCCGTATCAACATGTTCCTTCATGACATTGATTATGACAAGTTTGATATAGCCCATGAGGACACACTGGTGTCCCCGCAGCACTGGGATGACGAACCCTTTGAGGTGATCGTTTCCAATCCGCCTTACAGTATCAAGTGGGAGGGCGACGATAACCCTGTTTTGATCAATGATCCCCGCTTTTCTCCTGCCGGAGTGCTGGCACCCAAGTCAAAGGCTGATCTTGCATTCATTATGCATTCTCTGTCATGGCTCGCCGCCAACGGGACAGCGGCAATTGTCTGTTTTCCCGGCATCATGTACCGTGGAGGGGCTGAGAAGAAAATCCGCCAGTATCTGGTTGACAATAACTTCATTGATTGTATTATCCAGTTACCGGGAAATCTGTTCTTTGGAACTTCTATTGCCACCTGTATTATGGTTCTGAAGCGGAGCAAAGCAGATAATCGCACTCTGTTTATTGATGCGTCGAAAGAATACATAAAGATTACGAACAACAATAAGCTGACAGAAGAAAACATTGGAAAAATAGTGGACGAATTTGCATCCCGTGAGGATATTGACTATTTTGCCCGCTGTGTTCCTTATGAGGAAATTGCAGGAAATGGTTATACTCTTTCGGTCAGCAGCTATGTGGAGCAGGAAGATACCAGAGAAACGATTGATATTGTAAAGCTCAATGCAGAGATTGAAAAAATCGTGGCCAGAGAGCAGGTACTTCGGGATGAGATTGCGAAAATGATTGCAGAGATTGAGGTGTGATGGTGAGCAGACTGGAAGAATTGATACAGGAACTGTGTCCGGATGGAGTGGAGTTTAAAAAAGTAAAAGAAGTATTTCAGCGTTTGAAAGGAACACCTATAACGGCTGCCAGAATGAAAGAGATAGACAATCCCGATGGAGATATCAAGGTATTTGCTGGTGGGAAAACGGTAATTAACGCAAGGGAAGAAGATATTCCCAATGCTAATATTACACGAGTGCCAGCAGTTTTGGTTCAGTCCAGAGGCGTTATTGATGTTGTGTTTTATGAAGAGCCATTTACATTTAAGAACGAGATGTGGGCATACACAACAGATAATAAGATAACTACAAAATATCTGTACTATACTTTAAAAAATAATATTCAGAAATTCAGAGATGCGGCATCCAGTATGGGTTCGCTTCCTCAGATTTCCCTCCCGATAACAGAAGAATTTATCATGCCTATGCCTCCGCTGGAGGTACAGCGTGAAATTGTCCGCATTTTAGACAATTTCACAGAGCTTACAGCAGAGCTTACAGCAGAGCTTACAGCAAGAAAAAAACAGTATGAATATTATAGGGATAAACTTTTGAATTTCGAAGATAGCGGAAGCAGGGGAACAAGAGGTTTTGTATGGAAAACACTTGCTGAATTGGGTAAATGGTCTTGTGGTAAAACTCCTTTGGTAGAAGAATGCAACTACTGGAGTAAAGAAATGATTCCGTGGATTTCTACAAAGGATATTATAGTAACTGTTCTGTCTGATACGCAAAATCATATTACAGAAAAAGCAATAAGAGAAACCTCAATGACAGTCCACCCTAAGAACAGTGTTGCTGCCGTTACCGATTCTGGTATTTTGAAGCACTCTCTTCCTGATGTATATGACTCTTTTGAGACAACAATCAATCGGGATATAAAAATGCTTATAGTTAATGACGAGGTTCTTCCCCGATTTGCGTTTCATATGATTCGAGGAAAAGGAAAAGATATATTGAAAAAAAACTGGGAACAAAATGAAATGGATGATTCTATGAATTTTCAAGAAATTCTTGATTTTCGAGTTCCTGTGCCGCCCTATGAGATCCAGAAACGGCTTGTAGATGTTTTGGATAATTTCAATAGCCTTTGCAATGATTTGAATATTAGTTTATCAGCAGAGAGTGAAGTTAGGCAAAAACAATATGAATATTATCGTGATGGACTCTTAACATTTGTTGAGACAGGTAAAATAATCGCAGACAGGAAGGACAGAGCAGATATAATTAAGCTCATTCAGCATGTGTTTGGCGTTGTCTGGCTGGATTTGGATGATGTGATTTACTCGTTAAACACAGGACTGAATCCTCGTAGCTTTTTTAAACTGAATACTGATGATGCAACCAATTACTATATTACGATTAGAGAAATTCGTGGCGGTAATATTGTTCCTACTGAGAAAACCGACCGTATCAATGATGAAGCTCTGGCATTGTGTAATAATCGCTCTAATTTAGAAGTTGGCGATGTACTTTTCTCTGGCACCGGAACGATAGGGGAAACTGCAGTTATAGTTAAGGAACCCTGGAATTGGAATATCAAGGAGGGTGTCTATGTAATCAAGCCGATTCAAAAAGTGATTTTATCAAAATTTCTTCGATACCTTCTGACTACCCAAAATATCAGACAGGCATATAAGAAAAAAGTTGCTGGTGGTACAGTGAAGAGTATTTCAATGAAAGAATTAAAAAAAATTAAAATTCCTGTTCCTGCGCTTGATATACAAAAGAGGATGGTGGAGTTGTTGGATCACTTCGACGCAATCTGCACTGACCTGACCAGTGGCCTGCCGGCAGAAATCCAGGCCAGACAAAAACAATACGAATACTACCGTGATAAACTTCTGACTTTTAACGAAGCAAAACAATAGACACCATGTTGACGGATTGTCTGTTTTCATGGATTACAGAGGAAAAAAGGAGGACTTATGAGTACCTACAATATCGTCCTTTCCACCAATGAAAGTACGGTTGTAACCGAATATGAGCCGCAGAGCAAACGCTCTGACGCCTACCAGAGCGAAGCGGCGCTGGAAGCCGCTTTTATTAAAATGCTGGGCGAACAGGGCTATGAGTATGTGAATATTACAAACTGCGATGCGCTCATTGCCAATCTCCGCAGGCAGTTGGAACTGCTCAATCATTATCAGTTTACGGACAGGGAATGGGACAGCTTTTTTAGAAGCAGGATTGCCAATGCCAATGAAGGCATCGTGGAAAAGACCCGGAAAATTCAGGAAGATTATGTGCAGAATCTGACCTGCGAGAATGGTGCGACCCGGAATATTTCTCTGATCGATAAGAAAAATATCCATAACAATCGTCTGCAGGTGATCAATCAATACGAGGAAAGCAAGGGGAGACATGATACCCGATATGATGTGACCATTCTGGTCAACGGACTGCCGTTGATTCATGTGGAGCTGAAACGCCGCGGTGTTGCGATTCAGGAGGCGTTTAACCAGATAGACCGGTATCAGCGGGACAGTTTTTGGAGTGGGCCGGGCCTGTATGAGTATGTGCAGATTTTTGTGATTTCCAACGGTACGTTTACGAAGTATTATTCCAACACCACCAGAGCCAGTCATATCAGGGAAAACGAAGGTACGGGAAAAAAGAGCAGCCGGAAAACCTCCAACAGTTTTGAGTTTACTTCCTATTGGGCTGACGGTAATAACAGGACGATTCCCGATCTTGTGGACTTTACAAAGACTTTCTTTGCCAGACATACCATTCTGAATATTTTGACCAGATATTGTATTTTTACTTCCGAAAATATGCTGCTTGTGATGCGTCCGTATCAGATCGTGGCGACAGAGCGTATTCTGAACAGGATTGAAGTGTCTGTCAACTACAGGAAAACAGGCACAATCGAAGCCGGAGGATATATCTGGCATACCACAGGAAGCGGCAAGACGCTGACTTCTTTCAAAACCGCACAGCTTGCTGCCGGTCTGCCATATATCGATAAGGTTCTCTTTGTGGTGGACCGTAAGGATCTGGACTATCAGACCATTAAGGAATATGAACGTTTTGAAAAGGGAGCGGCAAACGGCAATAAAAGTACTGCTGTGCTGCAGAGACAGCTTGAGGACAGCACTTCCAGAATTATTGTAACGACCATTCAGAAGCTGGATATGTTTATTACCAAAAATCCGGTGCATGCTGTCCGCAGCAGGCATATTGTCCTTGTTTTTGATGAATGTCACAGAAGCCAGTTCGGGGATATGCATACCCGGATTGTAGGCGGCCAGATAAAAAAAGGTGAAAAGATCGTCAAAGTAGAGCGGTATTTCACAAACTATCATATTTTCGGATTTACCGGAACACCGATTTTCTCTGCCAATGCCGCAGCAGGCGGCAATCCTGACTTAAGGACTACAGAGCAGGCGTTTGGCGATAAACTTCATACCTATACGATCGTGGATGCGATCAATGACAGAAATGTCTTGCCGTTCCGCATTGACTATATCAATACAGTCAGGCAGAAAGACAGTGACAGGGATAAAAAGGTTACGGCCATTGATACGGAGGAAGCATTGAGCTCGCAGGAACGCATTTCGGAAGTGGTGAAGTATATTCTGGAACATTTTGACCAGAAAACCATGCGCAATTCGTATTACAGTTTGAAAGGCCAGCGTGTAAACGGTTTTAATTCCATGTTTGCGGTCAGCTCCATTCCTGTCTGCAAAAAATACTATCTGGAATTGAAAAAACAGATTTCCCGGCGGCACCGCGAACTGACCATTGCAACCATTTTTTCCTTTGCGCCCAATGAGGCAGACACAGGGGATGGTATTCTGCATGATGAAAGTTTCGATACGGAGGGGCTTGATCAGAGTTCCCGAGATTTTCTGGAAATGGCAATTGATGATTATAATAAGATTTTCAAAACCAATTTTGATACTTCCGGCAAAGGATTTCAGGATTATTACAAAGATCTGTCCGACAAGGTGAAGAAACGGGAGGTGGATCTGCTGATTGTGGTCAATATGTTTCTGACAGGTTTTGATGCCACGACCCTCAATACCCTTTGGGTGGACAAGAATCTGAAAATGCATGGCCTGATACAGGCATTTTCCAGAACCAACCGCATACTGAACTCTGTCAAAACCTTTGGCAATATAGTCTGCTTTCGTGACCTGGAGGAAGAAACCAACAATGCAATCGCACTGTTTGGGGATAAGGAAGCCAATGGGATCGTCCTGCTGAAATCCTATGAAGATTATTACTATGGCTGCATTGATGAGAAAGGCCGTAAGCAGAAAGGGTATGAAGAGAGAATCGGAGAATTGCTGGCATTGTTCCCTTTGGGTCAGCCGATTAGCGGGGAACAGAACAGGAAAGATTTTATTATTTTGTTTGGCAACATTCTCCGGCTGAGAAATATTTTGTCTGCGTTTGACCGTTTCGCCGGAAATGAAATCCTCTCTCCCATTGATTTTCAGGATTATACAGGTACATACCACGATGTGTATGATGAGATCAAACCGAAGCCGGGCAGCAAAGACAGCATTCTGGACGATGTGGTGTTTGAAATGGAACTGGTGAAGCAGGTGGAAGTCAATATCGACTATATCCTGATGCTGGTTGGGAAATATCACGATGGGAACTGCCAGGATAAGGAAATTCTGGTTGCGATAGACAAAGCAATCAAATCCAGTTTACAGCTCAGATCAAAAAAGGAACTGATTGAAAATTTCATTGCCACCATCAATACCAGTACCGATGTCAACGCAGACTGGCTGCGCTTTGTCAGAAGGCAGCGGGAAGCCGATCTGCAGGTTCTGATGAAAGAAGAAAAACTGAAACCGGAAGAAACCAGAAAGTTCGTTGCGAATGCGTTCCGTGATGGTGTGCTCAAAACCACCGGTACGGATGTGGACCGTCTGATGCCGCCTGTTTCCCGTTTCGGCGGCGGTTCCGGCTCACGTGACCAAAAGAAGCAGGTGGTGATCGGGAAACTGAAAGCGTTTTTTGAAAAATATTTTGGGCTTGTAAGCGGGGAAGTGGGAGAAGAGCCGGATGGAGGTGTCTATCATTGCGATACGTCACAGACGCCGCCCATGGTAGCGGAAGAAATCGCGTATGATTGAAATGGATATAAAAATCAAGACGTCTTGCACGGCAGGGCGTCTTTTTCGTTGCTTTAAATAGCCAGAAATATCCATAAGTTCATTCCGGTGATTCGCACCATCCTCACATTTCATTTCCGCTCCCGCCGTCCTTCAGAGAAGCAATCCATGTCATGATTGCCTCCGCCAAAACATACTGCTGCCGCAGGACAGCCATGCCTGTTTCCGGAATTTCCGGTACATTTTCTTTTTCCCGTATATTTTCTTCCAAACAGGATTTCATTGTTTCCACATTTTTTTCGATACTTGCCATGCATGTTTTCCGGATTTTGGGCGGAAGGCTGTCCAGGTTTACGATGACAGCGTTAAAATCCAGAAAGATACGGATTGGCCTGGCGGCAATTTCCAGCATAAGCCTTTCAAATTCTTTCTCGCCCGCATCCGTTAAAGAATAAACCGCTTTTTCCGGCATCTTTCCCTCTTTTACGATATGGCTTTTCAGAAAGCCTTTTTGCTCCAGTTGGATCGCTTTTTTGTAAACAGAGGGGGTGCTGATTTTGACCCACTTCGATATGTTCCGGTACTCCACCAGCTTCTGAATATCATAGGCTCCCATAGGTTTCTTTTTCAACATGCCCAGTACGATCAGGTCAATCGCCGCCATTTCCTCCGCCTTTCTGCACATTTTTCGTGCTGTGGTATATTTGGTATAGTTTCGTGCTGTAATTTATAGTATTTGGTTTTATTGCGTTTGTCAAGTTTGAGCTAAAGTGCTGTTTGTGCGCTTGACATATACTATAATTTATAGTAGTATTTCATTTATATCATAATTACTATAAATTATAGTATTATTGATTAAAAATAAATGGATGAAAGGGGTAATGGAAATGAGTGGACAAAAAAGCAAAATGGAACTGTTGGGGAGCGCACCGATTCCGAAAGCACTGGTGGCACTGGGGGTTCCCATTATGATCGGTATGCTGATCAATGCGCTTTACAATCTGGTGGACGCCTGGTTTGTCGGGAGACTGGGCGAAAGCCCTATGGGAGCGATTTCTGTAGTATTTCCGTTGGGACAGGTCGTTGTGGGGCTGGGACTGATGTTTGGGAACGGCGCCGCTTCTTATCTGTCCAGGCTGTTGGGGCAGGGGGAAAGAGATACGGCAGACAGGGTGGCCAGTACGGCAGTATACAGCAGTGTCCTGACCGGTGCAGTCCTTATTTTCGGGGCGGCTATATTTCTCAGACCGATTCTGGCTGTGCTTGGGGCAACGGATACCATTATGCCGTATGCGCTCTCCTATGGAAGGATTTATATCATATCCTGTATTTTCAATGTATTTAATGTAACGATGAACAACATTGTGGCAAGTGAGGGCGCGGCCAAAACGACTATGTGTGCCCTGTTGCTGGGTGCCATAGTAAACATTGGGTTAGACCCTGTTTTCATTTACGGCCTGGGACTTGGGGTTGCAGGCGCCGCAGTTGCCACCGCAATATCTCAGTTTGCGTCCACCGTAGTTTATCTGGGGTATATACTGAGCCGAAAAAGTGCTTTTACATTCAGCATTCAAAAGTTTTGGCCTTCCGGGCTGCTATTTGCCGAGATTTTGAAAATCGGGGTACCCACGCTGACATTTCAATTTCTTACCAGCCTTTCGATTGCGTTGAGTAACCGGGCAGCCAATGGATACGGCGATGCGGTGATTGCCGGAATGGGAGCCGTTACACGGGTCACATCGATGGGGACTCTGGTGGTATTCGGATTTTTGAAAGGTTTCCAGCCGATTGCAGGATACAGCTATGGCGCAAAGAAATATGACCGTCTGCGTGAAGCGATAAAAACCTCTATTTTGTGGTCAACCCTGTTCTGTGTGGCCGCAGGATTGTGTATGGCCCTGTTTTCCGGGCAGATTCTGGCTCAGTTTGCCGGTGGAAACGCCCGGATGATTGCCATAGGCCGGAACTCTCTTTTGGCAAATGGCATTTCGTTTTTTCTGTTTGGATTTTATACGGTATATTCGTCTTTGTTCCTGGCGCTCGGAAAAGGGGCAAAAGGTTTGTTCCTTGGGGCCTGCAGACAGGGGATTTGTTTTGTGCCTGTTATTTTGCTTCTTCCAAAAGTCTGGGGAATCAACGGAATACTTTACGCAGGGCCGATTGCGGATCTGCTTTCAGCGGCAATTACAGTTTATATGGCGCTGCAGCTTTCCAAAACAGACGGATTTGCATGATAAAAGCGTTTTCCGGTAAGTTAAGTCAGCTTTATGGGGTTCTGTATCATATGGACGCAGTGTGCCCCGTGAGCGCTTATCCTGGAATTGTGCCCCGGTGGAAAATAGATTATAATAGTGACGATAAGCAGGAATTTGAAATAGTATGGAACAGTTCTGTTTATCTGAGACGTTAACGAAAGAATTACTTCCGGATGACCGGAACATGAAGGGAATGAGAAATCAGATGAAACTTACCATGCTGGGTACTGGAAACGCAATGGTCACAGAGTGTTACAATACCTGTTTTGTAATCAGTGACAAAGAGAAGCATTTTATGGTGGACGGCGGCGGAGGCAATGCCGTATTGCGCCAGTTAAAACATGCCGGATTTTCCGCCGGGGATATGAAGGAGATTTTTGTGACGCATAAACATATGGACCATCTGCTGGGGATTATATGGATGATCAGAGTGCTCTGCCAGCAGGCGGCGCAGGGACATCTGGCAGACGGGGTAACGATCTATGCCCATGATGAAGTGATGGACGCACTCAGGGATATGGCGGGACAACTGCTCTGGAACAAGCAGAAAAAGTGGATGGACAAAGCGATTCGTCTGGTGGAGGTTCATGACGGTGAAATACGGACGATCCTGGATAAAAAGGTCACTTTTTTTGATATTCACTCCACAAAAGAAAAGCAGTTTGGCTTTTGCATGGAACTGGACAACGGAGAAAAACTTACCTGCTGCGGAGATGAACCCGCTCATCCCTGTGAGCGGGCATATGTGGAAAACAGCCGGTGGCTGCTGCATGAAGCATTTTGCCTGTATGCACAGGCCGATGTTTTTTCTCCGTATGAGAAGCATCATGCCACAGTCAAAGATGCCTGCGAACTGGCAGAAACACTTGGGGTCGCCAATCTGATTCTGTATCATACGGAGGATGGCTGCCTGCCGGAGAGGAAACGGCTGTACGGAGAGGAAGGAAGCCGCTATTTTCACGGGAATCTATATATTCCGGATGATCTGGAAACCATCACTCTTTGAAGGATTGTCCGTGGCAGCATTGCGCAGTATGACCCCGGTATGTTAGAATAAGTCCGTTGAAGGGTGTTTTCTATTGTTGCAGAATAGGAGAAACGAACGATGAGAGACGAAACAAAATGTTTACACGCCGGTTATACCCCCGGCAACGGGGAACCGCGGGTGCTTCCGATTGTACAGAGTACCACATATGTCTATGATTCCGCAGATGAGGTGGCTGCTATTTTTGACGATCCCACCAGAGGGCTGTGCTATTCCCGTTTCGGCAATCCTACAGTGATGGCTGTGGAGGAGAAAATCGCAGCGTTGGAAGGAGGTGTGGGAGCGATGTGTACCACCTCCGGACAGGCGGCAGTGCTGCTGGCGGTCCTGAATATCTGTCAGGCCGGCGACAGCATCGTCAGCGCTTCGCAGATATACGGCGGAACCATCAACCTGTTTTCCCATACGTTAAAGCGGCTGGGGATTTCCTGTATCTATGTGGACCCGTCCATGACAGATGAGGAGATCAAGGCGGCGTTTGGTCCCAGGACCAGGCTGGTATTCGGAGAAACGATTGCCAATCCGGCGTTGACGGTGCTGGATATCGAGCGCTTTGCCAGGATCGCTCATGAGATGGAAGTCCCCCTTTTGGTGGACAATACCTTCGCAACACCTATTTTGTGCAAGCCGTTTTCCTTTGGCGCAGATATTGTGGTACATTCCACCAGTAAATATATGGACGGACATGCGGTTCAGATAGGCGGTGTAATCGTGGATGGAGGGAAGTTTGACTGGACTTGCGGGAAATTTCCGGAGCTGACGGAGCCGGATCCTTCTTATCATGGGATTTCCTATACCGATTCCTATGGCAAAATGGCCTACATTATCAAGGCGAGGATGCAGCTCATGCGTGATTTCGGTGTTTATCCTGCCGCACATTCCGCATTTTTGCTGAATCTGGGGCTGGAAACACTGCCGGTACGGATGAAACAGCATTGTGAGAATGCGCTTAGGGTGGCCGGATATCTGGAGCAGTCAGAGGCAGTGGAGCGGGTGATCTACCCAGGCCTTGCGTCGGATGCGGGATATGCCCTTGCGGAGAAGTATCTGAAAGGCGCCAGCGGTGTGGTTTCGTTCCTGATCAAAGGCGGACGGGAGGCTGCCAAAGTATTTATGGACAATCTGCATCTGGCATCCAATGAGGTACATGTGGCGGATATCCGGACCTGTGTACTGCATCCGGCCAGTGAAACCCATCGTCAGCTTACGGATGAACAGCTTTTGGCTGCGGGCATCGACGGCGGGATGGTACGCTTTTCGGTGGGACTGGAGCATACGGATGATATTCTGGCAGATCTTGAAGGGGCGTTTGCGGCTGTGGCCGGGAGGTGAGCCGGCGTACCGTTACAGGTGCAGCCGGCGTACCAGCTCGTTTTTCAGGGCAGAGCCTTTGAACAGCAGCAGGGCCGCCAGAAAGATCACGCTGATGCCGCCGCAGATGGCGGAGGGATACATGATCTGCAAAAGGCCGCACAGGAGCAGGATCAGCGGGATAAATCCTGCCAGAACACAGAGCAGGAGATACAGCATATAATCAGAGGGCCGCAGACGGAGTACCCAGGCAGCTATGGCTACGGCGCACTGCATACAGGAGAAAAATACCGGCAGCACGAAATGGACGGACCAGCCCCGGCGGCCGGTAAACCAGTCCCAGAGAAGGAGTAGTACGGATACCAGTCCCAGATGCCACAGAGCGGCCTTCATGGGGTTGCGCCGTCTACGGATCGTCATGCCCAGTGACAGCCAGGCGCTGGCCAGTCCCGCCACTACGAAAAGGGACCACCAGCCATGGCCCGGCAGGCTGAAGTTAACCACTGCGCAGACTACGGCGGCGATCACTGTGACCATGGCAAGGATACGCACCAGAAGCCGGTAGGGTTTCCGACCGGGCAGAAGGATGGGATAGGAGTCCTCTTCCGGCTCACCGGACAGCCTGCTCTGGCACAGGGGACAGTATTCGATGGAGCCTTCAATGGAAACTTTACATGCCTCACAGTAACGCATTTCTAATTCACCTCTCCTTCCGACGGGAAATTGGCCGTTAATACAATTTCCAGCCCCAGATTGGCCAGTTCCCGGAAAAAGGTGCGCTCCACTTCATGTTCCCGGAACGGGCCTGCAAAACTGACCACATAAGAATCCCCAAAAGAACAGGCGCATGCCTGCAGGACCCCGGCGCAGGTCAGGACACTGAACCGGCGGATCATACCTTCCATCGGAAGGGGCATGGATACTTTTCCCACATTGGAAAAGGAGGAGGTAACACCCCGCATGGACAGCAGATTGGCAATGCGCAGCACGATATCCTTGACAGGCAGCGGCACCAGACGCAGCGGGATACTGTGTTCCAGCGCACACAGTGTGTTGATGCGTGCACGCAGATATTCTCTGGTCAGATTGGACTGAAATGTTTCTCTGACATGGGCAGCCACCGCCTCCAGGTTGTCCTCCTGCCGGCTGAAGTCATAGCTGACCTGGATGGTGGCAAAAAAATTGCGGGCAGATTTTGACGGAAAATAGCTGCGCAGATTGACCGGGATCGATATGACCACCGGTTTTCTCATATCCCGCAGAGACATCCTCTCATGGATGGCACGGATCAGCACTGCCGTCATCAGTTCCGTCAGCGTAATGCCCCGTTCCCGTGCACAGCACAGCGCTTTTGACAGAGGGATCTGCCCCTCCAGAACAGCCAGATGGTTTTTGGGCAGCCGGCTGCCGCGCATCCGATAGGCTCTTGTCGGCACTTTCATCCGGCGTCCGGTCGGCTTTTCATAGTATTTTTGAAAACTGTCCGCCTGTTTCTGCCATTCGGAGGCATCCGGCAGTACTGTGGGATATGGCCGGACAAAAGCGTCCGGAAAGCGGGCCAGCAGATATTCACAGACCAGTGTGCGCAGAAACTGCAGTGCGCCGGTGCCGTCGGTCAGGGCATGATACACTTCCAGGATAATACGTTTTTTATAGTACAGCACACGGAAGAGCAGACCGCGGCGAATGGCCGGATAGACCGGAAAGCAGGGCGGCAGATCTTCCGCACGGACACAGGCGCGGAGTGTGCTGTCCTCCAGATAATACCAGAACAATCCCCGCTTCATAACAGACCGGTAGATGGGGAATCGTTCTATGGTACGGTCGAGGGCAGCCTGTAAAATCTGCGGGTCCACGTCCTCCTGCAGTTCGCAGACGAAGCGGAATACCTTTGAGTTATGCCGGGAAGTGCTGGACGGAAAGATCTTGGCGGCATTGTCCAGCTTCCACCAACGCTGAGAACCCTTGGATTTCATAGTCATTCCTCCAGAAAGCGATTGATAAGTGTGTATGTCTTTTTTACCTGCCCGAAACGGAGAGGAAGTGAGAAATAGCCATGCAGTGCGTCCGGCATCCGGAACAGCTTCACACGGTTTCCTGCGTCAAGCAGCCGTTTCCCATAGGCCTCTCCTTCATCCCGCAGTGGACAGTACTGGGCGGTGATCAGCAGAGTGTCCGGCTGGTTTACAAGGCTTTCGGCAAGCAGAGGCGCAAAATATGGATTTAGCAGATCCCGGTCAGAGCTGCGGTAAAGGGAAAGATAATCACAGATGCGTTTGGAGGTCAGCAGATATCCGGCGCCGTTTTCGTGAATAGAGGGAAACGGTGAGGTGTCCGAATGATCGTTTCCGGTGGCCGGATAGATCAGTATCTGCCGTCTTGGAAGAAATTCACCCCGGTCCCTTGCCATCAGAGATACGGCGGCGGCAAGATTGCCGCCGGCGCTGTCTCCGATCAGTACGATATCCGAAGATTTTACCCCAAATGCCCCGCTGTTTTGGAACAGGGTCCGTGCCACCGCGTAACAGTCCTCCGGGGCCGCAGGAAAGGGATGTTCGGGCGCAAGCCGGTAATCGGCGGAAGCAACGATACAGCCGGTGGCGGCAGCCATATCCATACAGACACCGTCATAGCTGTCAATGTCGCCCAGTACCCATCCGCCGCCGTGAAAAAAGAGAAGCACACAGGGACGGGTTTCCTCTGCGGGGGTAAAGATACGGACCGGAACTTTATGATCCCCACAGGGGACGGCCTGTTCCCAGATACGGTAAAGGGACGGCTTTTTCAGCCGATGGGACAGGAGCTTTTTCAGTTCCCGCTCAAGTATATACGTTTTTTTGATATCGATATCCGGATAGGACAGCACTTGTAAGGCTGCCCGTACTGCTTTGTTGATGGCCATAGCCGCTCCTTCTGATTGTATGAATACACGATTCGTTATGGCAATAGAAAGTCCGCGAAGCATGTTTTCTGTTGTTTGATTTATCATATCATATCTGTCTGCAAAAAACTATTCTTATATGCATGTGAAGGGTTTCGGGGAACATAAAAGCCCCAGTCCGGTATCCGGTAAAGCAGCAATCAAGAAGCTGACTTACCGGATACCGGACTGGGGTTTATCTGTCTGATGCATTCATGGCAGCAGAAAGTTTGCAAAGAGCTGCGCTCTGTTGTTGTCTGCCGGAACAGATCAGAAAGCATTATGTAGTATAGTCCTGTATCATAGGAGGGATCTGGGACAGCATATTTTCCACATCTTCGAATATGCTGCTCTTTGTGGTGCCCAGATAATTGGCCTCTGCAATATGCTGCTGCACATCCTGATGGAGCTTTTTGGTACTGTCAAAAAAGCGGCACAGCTCCTGCAGCTCTGCGCGGGAGTTCTGGATGACGCCGGAGATTTCCCCCTGTACGGAGGTGGCGCCTTCCGCAGACTGTGTGATATGGTCAAACATATCATAGGTTTCATTGACTTTACCGATACTATGATCCAGCGCTTCCTGGGAAGTGGCAATTTTGGCGCTCAATTTGTCGGTACCCTGTTCCACATCGCTGATGCCCGCATCCACCTCGGCCACCAGATCCTTGATCTCATCTGCCAGATGCTTGACTTCCACGGCCACCACACCGAAGCCCTTGCCCTGCTCGCCTGCACGTGCCGCCTCAATGGTGGCATTGAGCGCCAATATATTGGTCTGTTCGGCAATGGAAACGATTTTGTTGGTGCATATCTTGATTTTTTTCAAAGCGGCCTGGAAATCGGCAAAGGTGTTTTCCATTTCACTGAAATGGGTTTCCACCTGCAGAGAGCTGTTTTTCAGCGCTTCCACCTCATCCTGGGCCTGTACCACAGAGTGCTCGATCTGATCTTTTACCTCTGTGAACTGGCTGGCCACCTGATCGATGTTTGAAAATGTCTGTTCAAAGTCGTTCAGCTTATCATAGAAATTTTCCGCTTCCCGAAGGACATTGTTAAAAGAGCTGTTTACCATGCTCAGTTTCTGAAGAGATGCCACTTCTTTCTGTACGATCTGCGTCCGATACTCCTTCAGACTGCTGGCCACATGCAGGATGGGATATAATGTTTCCTCTTTTGATTGTTTTTTCTCAGTTTTCTTTCTGATCGGCATGTTGTCTCCTTCCGTTATGTATCTTATTTATTCAAATACCACACAGGTCATGGACTGATTGACAAACTGGTTGTTATAATGCTCCCCATATCCCACAAGACCGGCATGGTGTCCCAGTACGCTCATTTCTTTCAGATAGTCCTGCATATAATGGTTTTCGGTGAACAGGAGATACCGGAAGAGGCAGTTTACCGAAAATACGGCGGAAACTCTGGGGAAATCGTTGCGGATGGTCTGAATCGTATTCCTTACGATGGCTTTGTAATCACCCAGTTCCAGCAAGATCAGGACATCGGAATCGTTGACCTGGCGGAAACAGGTCAGTGCATTTCCGTTCACTTCCTTGATGGAGATGATACAGGTATCGGTGCCGTTGATTTTTCCGAAAGGATTTTTAAAGGTCTGAGTCAGTATTTCCCGTTCGGTTACATGCAGGATGTCCTGGTATACTTTTTTGGCAGATCTGCCGTTTAATTCTCCGATGATATAGTTTGCCTTATCTGTTTTGGAGGCAACGAAACGATAATCCCCCATCTGTCGGTAGATATTTTCCTTGTAGGCTTTGACACGTCCGCCATGATTTTTGATCAGTGCATAGGCGGCGGCATCCTGATAGACGGTTCCATTGACAGATACTTTACCGGCGTCGCCGGTTCCGCCCACCAGAGAGATACCTTGCCGTTTCAGCACACTGTACAGGGTGGTCAGCACACAGGCGTCATTTCCCGTGCAGAAGTCAATACAGACAGTATCGTTCTGGGAACCGTGTATGGCTGCCAGATCTGTTTCCACGCGTTTGATGTATTTGACCGGCATGGTGGAGGCATGCTCCAATACATTGGCGGCGGCGCTGATACCATCATAATAAGCAATGACGCCCACGCCTTTTTCCACGATGCTCACGTCATAGCTCATGCCCATGCATCCGATGCTGGGAACATGGGGATAGAGCCTTTCCAGCTCTTTTACATGTGTTTCAAACTGTTCGCTGTTGGATAACAGCATAATCAACTGGGGGCTTTTCAATCCGCGGACAGCTTCCTGCAGATTTCCATTCTGACTGGTTCCAAAAAATTGTTTCACGGTCTGATCCTTCCTCTTTGTATAATTTTAAAATGGTAGTACGTTTTTCCCATATTTTACTACAGTATTATACCGGATAGGAAGATAATTGGTCAATGTTTATTTCTGCCTGTTCGGAGCCGATATATTGCAGAAAGAACATCGATATAAAAAATGAAGAACCTGAGAAGGGGGGAGCGGGGGATGGAGGTTTCCAGAGCGATCGTGCTGATGGGTCTGCAGGCCAGCGGAAAATCCACATTTTATCGGCAGAGATTTACAGATTGTGTGCATATCAATCTGGACACTCTGCATACAAGGAATAAAGAGCGGCTGTTGCTGCAGGAATGTCTGGAAGCGGGGCGTCCCTTTGCAGTGGACAACACCAATCTGACAGCGGCAGACCGGGCGGTATATATCCGGGCGGCCAGGGAGTATGGATACAGGGTGGAAGGATATTTTTTGCAGTCTGTCCTGGCGGATTGCATGGAACGGAACCGCAGCCGTACAGGAAAGGCCCGTGTTCCTGATGTGGCCTTATTGGGATCTTGCAGGCGTCTGGAACTGCCGTCTGCAGAAGAGGGGTTTGACCGGCTATACTTTGTACGGACAGAAAAGGGGACTTTTACGGTGGAGCCGTGGAGAGAAGGGTAAGCCGACGGACAGTGAGAGGAGGAGAAAGGATGGATTTTGAACAGTTGGATGAAAAAATGAGGCGGTTTGAAAAGTCGCTGGATCAGGTTATATGGCCGGAGATGTATCTGGCAGTCCGTGTGGACGGCAGAAATTTTACACGGCTGACGAAGGAAATCTGTGAGTTTGAAGCGCCGTTTGATCTGCGGTTCCGGGACGGGATGGTCGGCACCGCCAGACATCTGATGGAGTGCGGTTTCCGGATCCTTTATGGGTATACGCAGAGCGATGAGATTTCCCTGCTGTTTCATCCGGATGACAATACGTTTGGGCGGAAAACACGGAAAATCAATTCCATTCTGGCCGGAGAGGCAAGCGCTTATATGTCGCTGCAACTGGGTGTGCCAGCCTGTTTTGACTGCCGGGTGGCGCCGCTGCCGAATCTGGAATGCGTGGGGGACTATTTTGCCTGGCGGCAGGAGGACGCCCGCAGAAATTCCCTGAATGCCCACTGTTATTGGGCGCTCCGGCGCAGAGGACTTTCCGCGGGAGAAGCCACGGCTGAGCTGGAAGGGAAAAGTGTATCCTGTAAAAACGAACTGTTGTTTGGAGAACAGATCAATTTCAATGATCTTCCCGCATGGCAGAAACGGGGGATCGGGCTGTACCATGCCGGATATGAGAAAACGGGATACAATCCCGTGAGCGGACAGGAGGAGACAGCCGAAAGATGGCGGATCGAAGTCAATATGGCACTGGAGACCGGAGAAGCATACCGGGAATGGATTTGCCGGATGGTACAACAGGCAGAATAACCGGGACAGGGACAGGCATAAAAAAGGTTTGGTCTGTTTCATGCCATTTTGGCAGTATTTCATTCCATCGGGCAAACAAATCGGGAAGATGTGCCGATATATTAAACGGACAGAGAAATTGAAAAGGGCTTTTGGCGCCTGAATACAAGTAAAAGTTGAAGGAGGAAATCATATGAGAATTACAAATACGATATTAAATCGGACTTCCGCGGAGGCGGGTATGCCTTTGAACCAGAGTACGCTGTTGGATTATATCAATACAGACGGTTCGGATGACAGCCTGATAGAAGCGATTAAGAAGAAAAAAGAAGAGGCTGGCACGGAGAAAAAATCCGGCTATGAAAAGCTGGAAAAGACGGCGGGAGAGTTGTCGGGACTGGCGGAAGCTCTGGCAGGAACAGGGAAAAAGTCTCTTTTTGACGAGGCCAGGGAGAGCGGCAGCACAAAGGACATCATAAGCCGGGCGGAAGAGTTGGTCAGCAGCTATAACAGTACATTGAAAGAGCTGGGAAAGGACTCCACAGAACTGAACGGATATTATAAGAAGATGTTAAAAGATGCGGCAGACGGCAGCAGCGAAGCGCTGGAAGCAATCGGGATCACACAGGCGGCGGATGGCACGCTGCAGATTAACAAAGAAAAGCTGAAAGCGGCGGATTTGGACGCGTTGGAGCGGGCGCTGGGCAGTACAGGCGGTTTTTCTTCCAGACTGTCGTTCGTTTCGGGAAGGATTGCCGAAAATGCACAGGCCAGCGCAGAGAGCCTTTCCAGCCGGTATGACGCATCCGGCAATGTCTGGTCGATGTCCTCCGGCAAATATGATTTCCGGAGATAGAGACATACAGAAGGCGGGATGCAGCGCGGCATCGGGATAACAGCCGGACAGGGGAAATAAAAAGAGAGACGGAGGGATGTTATGAGCAGCGGGATACAGGTCAGCCATATGACAAGGGCATATGCGGGATTTTTGAAAAGCAGTCAGCGCAGGGCTGACGGGCAGACCAGAGAAGCGGGCGATTTTCGCAGTGTGGCGGAGCGGATCGCACAGAGCGCCGGGGATAAGCGGCCTTCTGTCCCGGAGGATACGGGCGCGGCGGGGATGGTGCAGGATATGACGACAGAGGAATACAGGCGCTTTGTCTATGACCGGATCGCCCTGCTGCCGCTGGCTCCGTCGCAGGCAGGCTGGAACTGGTATGTGGACATCAGTGATGCCGGTCTGGAAGCCATGAAAAACGATCCGGCTTATGAAAAATATGTGCTGGATACGATAAGACAGCATTTTTCGGCGCCGGATCCTTTCGGCAGCCGGAGCTTTGGCATCCTGCATTTCGGGGCCTCTCAGGAGGAATCCTATGGCCAGAGCTGGGTATATGACAGCCCGGCAGATCAGGGAAAGGATGAAGAGGGCTATTGGGAACAGCGCATGGAGCGCAGGAAAAAGCTGCAGAAACTGCTGGAAGAGCTGATGGAAAAGCGGGCGCTGGCAAGGAGACAGGGACTGCCGGAGCCCGGTTCCCTGGACATCAGCGAACTGCTGGCGCTTTTAGGCGGCGGTATCTGAAACGGCATACAATAATGCAGAGTGCAGACCAAAAAGAAGGCATAAGCGGGACCCGAAAATCATAAACTGATAGATTTGGATAAATTTGTAGAATTTCCCCAAATAATTAACATTAGACTATCATTTTTGGTTATTTTGTAGTATAATTCCTGCATAGGTATTAATTGTAGGAGGGTAGCTTTATGGCGAAAGAAATGATTGCGATGCTTCTTGCCGGCGGACAGGGTTCCCGCCTGTATGCCTTGACCGAGAAGCTTGCAAAACCAGCAGTTCCATTTGGCGGAAAATATCGTATCATTGATTTTCCGCTTTCCAACTGTGTCAATTCCGGAATTGATACGGTAGGCATTTTGACACAGTATCAGCCATTGGTACTGAATGAATATATTGGAAACGGTCAGCCCTGGGATCTGGACCGCCTTTACGGAGGCGTACATGTACTGCCGCCTTATCAGAAAGCAAGCGGTTCGGACTGGTATAAAGGGACGGCAAATGCGATCTATCAGAATATTTCCTTTATTGAGCGGTATGATCCTCAGTATGTTATTATTCTTTCCGGTGATCAGATCTGCAAGCAGGACTACAATGATTTCCTGAAGTTTCACAAAGAGAAGGATGCCGAGTTCAGCGTAGCGGTTATGGAAGTCCCGTGGGAAGAGGCATCCCGTTTCGGCCTGATGGTGGCAGGAGAGGACGACAGGATTACAGAGTTCCAGGAGAAGCCCAAGGAACCCAAGTCCAATCTGGCTTCTATGGGTATCTATATTTTCAATTGGGATATTTTAAGGAAATATCTGGAAGAGGATGAAGCGGATCCCAATTCTGAAAATGACTTCGGCAACAATATCATTCCCAATCTTCTCAGAGACAACCGCAGGATGTATGCATATCATTTTGACGGATACTGGAAGGATGTGGGAACCATTTCTTCTCTGTGGGAAGCCAACATGGAGGTATTGGACCCGGAGCACAGCGGCATCAATCTGTTTGACGACGACTGGAAGATTTACAGCCGTAACAGCGGTATGACCGGTCATAAGATCAGCGCAGGCGCAGTAGTGGAAAATTCCATGCTGACAGACGGCTGCCGGATCAAAGGTACGGTAAAGCATTCGATTCTGTTTTCGGGTGTGAAGGTAGAGAAAGGCGCTGTGGTAGAGGATGCGGTAATCATGGGCAATTCGGTGGTTAAGGCCGGAGCCGTGGTAAGGCACTGTATCGTAGCGGAGAATGTCACCATCAATGAGAATGCCGTGGTAGGCGCGATGCCTTCCGGCGATGAAAATTGTGTGGCAACCGTGGGCGACGGCGTGACCATTGGTGCAGGGGCAAAAGTGGGACCGAAAGCAATGGTAAGAAATAATATAG
This sequence comes from Lachnospiraceae bacterium, assembly GCA_009774625.1. Taxonomy (GTDB): domain Bacteria; phylum Bacillota; class Clostridia; order Lachnospirales; family Lachnospiraceae; genus VSOB01. Next base: position 12,928 of record VSOB01000011.1, on the reverse strand, counting down.
AAGGCGGTGAAGAACAATGGTAAAATCGAGCAAAAGTGCCCTTGGCATTATTTTCCCCAACAGTTATGACGCTTTGGTTCCGGAGCTGGTCAATGTACGTCTGATGGCCTCGATTCCTTTTGCCAGCCGTTACCGCCTGATTGACTTTGTTTTGTCCAGTATGACCCACTGCAACATTGACAATATTTCCGTTATGGTAAACAACAATTACCATTCCCTGATGGACCATCTGGATTCCGGCCGGGAGTGGGATCTGGTGCGCAAAAACGGCGGCTTACATATTTTCCCTCCGTTTGCGGAGAAGGAGTCCAAGCCTTATGTGGGACGTGTCAGCGCCATTGCCAGCATTCTGGATTTCCTGCGGGATCAGAAGGAAAAATATGTGGTGATTACGGACACCAATCTTGCGGTGAATTTTGATTTCAACGCCATGATCAAAGCACATATCGAGAGCGGTGCGGATGTGACCGCGGCATACAACCAGCAGGAGCTGCCTGAAAGTCTGTTAAAGTCCACTTCCAATGATCTGGGGTATTATTACACCTTTGACATTGAGGACGGACGGATCAAAAATATCTTTGTCAATATGAGAGAAAAAGGAGTTCAGAATTATTCCATGAATATCTTTGTAGTGGAGAGAGAGCTTCTGATTGACCTGATCAATACGGCATTTGTACGCGGTGAGCAGTATTTTGAGCGGGATGTGCTGCTGCCTCAGTTGAACATACTGAATGTACAGGCTTATAAATACGATGGCTATGTGGCCCGCATCAGCGATCTGAAGAGCTACTTTGATGAGAATATGAAACTTCTGGATGACTACAATCTGGATGCACTGTTCTCCGGGCCTCCGATTTACACCAAGATCCGTGATGACAATCCGACCCGGTATATTGAAGGGGCAAAGGTACAGAATGTGATGGTGGCAGACGGCTGTGTCATCGAAGGCGAAGTAGAAAACAGCGTACTGTTCCGTGGTGTCAAGGTGGCAAAGGGCGCCAAAGTAAAGAACAGTATCCTGATGCAGGGCTCCGTGATCGAAGCCGGCGCCAGTGTGGAATATCTGGTGGCGGATAAGAATGTGACCATCAGGGCCGGTAAAGAAATGAAGGGAACAGACAGCTTCCCGGTATATATCGGAAAGTTCAGAGTAGTCTGACAGCAGCGGAAAGTGTATCTGAAAGACTTTCTATTGTGAAATAAGCAGGAACGGGCAGGCCCGTTTCTGCTTTGTTATCGTACAGGGTTTTCGCATCAAACATAACAGGAGGCATATCTATGTTACATAATTTTACTTACTATACCCCTACCCGTGTGGTATTTGGCAGGGATACTGAGCAGCAGACCGGCGCTCTGGTCAGGGAGCAGGGCTGCAGGAAGGTACTGGTGCACTATGGCAGCGGCAGTGCCAGAAAATCAGGGCTTCTGGATCGGATTGAAAAGAGTCTGGAGGAAGCGGGCGTTTCTTATGTGGAACTGGGCGGAGTGGTTCCCAATCCCAGACTGTCTCTTGTCTATAAGGGAATCGGGCTGTGCAGGCAGGAAGGTGTGGATTTTATTCTGGCAGTGGGCGGAGGCAGTGTGATCGATTCTGCCAAAGCCATTGGATATGGAGTGGCCGATGACGGCGATGTATGGGATCTGTATGACAGAAAAAGGCAGGCCAGCGCATGCCTTCCCATCGGCGTGGTGCTGACGATTGCCGCGGCGGGCAGTGAAATGAGCTCTTCCTGTGTCATCACAAAAGATGAGGGCGGAATCAAGCGGGGGTATGCCAGTGACTTAAGCCGGGCCAGATTCGCGGTCATGAATCCGGAACTGACGATGAGCCTGCCGGATTATCAGACGGCCTGTGGCTGTACGGATATTCTGATGCATACTATGGAGCGGTATTTTACCAACGGCGGGCATATGGAGCTGACGGATGCCCTGGCGGAAGGGCTGATGCGCACGGTACTGCGCAGTGCGAGGATACTGCGGGAACATCCGGATGATTATGATGCGCGGGCAGAGGTGATGTGGGCGGGCAGCCTGTCTCATAATGATCTGACCAGTTGTGGGATACGGGAAAAGGATTTTTCCTCTCATGCGCTGGAGCATGAACTGGGCGGCATGTTTGATGTGGCGCATGGAGCCGGTCTGGCAGCCGTATGGGGAAGCTGGGCCAGATATGTATACAAAAGCTGTCTGCCCAGGTTTGAGATGTTCGCGCTTCGGGTGATGGAAGTGGAGCCGGGCAGGGATGCAGAGGAAACGGCGCTGCGGGGAATCGAGGCGATGGAGGCATTTTACAGAGAGATCGGTATGCCGACCAATCTGCATGAACTTGGCATTGATCCCACCGGGGAGCAGCTCCGGGAACTGGCAGAGAAGTGCAGCATTGCCAGCGGCGGAAAGAAAGGGTCTGCAAAGGTGCTGCAGGAAGCGGACATGCTGGCCATCTATCAGGCCAGTCTGGGGTAAGACAGAGCAAAGCCAGGGTGGAGAGATATTTTAGTGCGGCAGAAAGGAAAAGAAATGGAAAAGGAATATCTGGCAATCGGAAAAGAGATGCTTGCATTTATTGAACAGAGTCCCTGCAGTTTTTATGCGGTTTCCAATGTGCAGCGGATGCTGGAGGCGGAAGGCTTTTGGAGACTTTCTGAAACTGAGGCATGGAAACTGGAGTATGGACAGGCTTATTATGTGATCCGGGGCGACGGCTCTCTGATCGCATTTCGTATCCCCGGTCAGGGGGAAATAAGAGGCTTTAAGATGACGGCGGCTCACAGTGATTCCCCTGCCTTTAAGATCAAAGAGAATCCGGAGATGTCGGTGGAAAAACAGTATGTGATGCTGAATACAGAGAAATACGGCGGGATGATCCTCTCCTCCTGGCTGGACCGTCCTCTGTCTGTGGCAGGGCGGATCGCGGTGAAAGGCAGCGGCGGCATAGAAATGAGACTGGTGAATCTGGACCGGGATCTGCTGGTCATTCCCAGTGTGGCGGCCCATATGAGCCGGGAGCGGGATAAACCGGCAGAGTACAATCCTCAGGTGGATCTGCTGCCGCTGTATGGGGCAGGAGGAGAGGAGTGCCGGGGATGGCTGCTGTCCCAGATCGCCGACAGCGCCGGAACAGCGCCTGAGGACATACTGGGCCATGATCTGTTTCTGTATGTGCGGCAGCCCGGCAGGATACTGGGCAGGGAGGACGAGTTTGTCCTGTCCCCCAGGCTGGACGATCTCCAGTGTGTCTTTGCCTGTGCCAGAGCTTTTGCAGGCGGCAGCGCTCAGGCATATATCCATGTGTGCGCCGTATTCGATCACGAAGAGGTAGGAAGCAGGACCCGGCAGGGAGCGGATTCGGCGTTTCTGGATACCGTACTGGTTCGCATCTGCAACGGGCTGGGACTGGAGAAGGAAAAGTGTTTGCGGCTGCTGGCAGAGAGCTTTCTGATTTCAGCGGACAATGCCCATGCGGTGCATCCTGCCCATCCGGAAAAATCAGACCCTACCAATCGGCCTTACCTCAACGGCGGGATCGTGATCAAATATCATGGCGGTCAGAAATATACTACGGATGCCGGTTCTGCGGCCAGGATGAAACAGCTCTGCCGGGAGGTGGGGGTCCCCTTTCAAACCTACGCCAACCGGGCCGATATGGCGGGCGGCTCCACGCTGGGGAATCTGTCTGCCTCTCATGTGCCGGTGGAGTCGGTGGACATCGGACTGCCCCAGCTTGCCATGCATTCGGCAGTGGAAACGGCAGGGCTGAAAGATACCGGATACGCGGTAAAGGCACTGACACACTTTTACCGGGACTAGAAAGGGGGCGTCCCGGAACTGAATTTTTCTGCCTCGGCAGACCGAAACCTGGAAGGTGTGGTTTTGGTCTGCTTTTTAAATACCGTAATAAAATAATTGTAATCCTGAAAACCGCAGAGTTCTGCGATTTTGGCCACCGGCAGATCGGGCTGCTCCAGCAGCAGACTCTTGGCCCGTTCGATCCGCAGACTGCGGATATGCCGGGCGATGCCGCAGCCATAACTTTGCCTGGACAGCTCATAGAGCCTGGTTTTCCCGATTTTCAGATGGTCACAGAGGCATTGGGCCGAAAGCGGCTCATGAAGATGCTCCTGAATATAGCGGTCCAGCTTTAGGGGCAGGTCATTTTGCCGCAGCAGAATCATCCGCTCCATGCACAGATAGGAGGCGACGGCACGCAGCAGGTTGGAAGCCGCGCCGATGTAGTCGGCGGAGCAGACAGGAAGCTGCAGACAGCAGTCAAGGAGCCGGTCGGATGCCAGCTCATATCTGCCGGAGACTGTGGCCAGGACGTCTTGCAGGGAATCCTGGTCAGGATGGGCCAGAATATGTCCGAACAGAAGATAGCCGATGACCATATCCCCAAGATAAATGGGGGAAACGGCCTCGGTCAGTCCCGCGTGACAGCGGTAGATACAGGTATCCTGTCTGTGCAGCGCCATATGACAGGCTTCCCGGTCGCAGCGCTGGCACTGGGCCAGTCCGCCCGGATGGCTGCGGATCATCCTGCAGAAGGCGGGGAGCTGCTCCGGCCAGGAGATCAGTTCCTGCAAATGGTCATTGAACACGGTGATCCGGATATGGGTCAGCGTATGAAAATCCTGCAGCAGAGAGCGGAGCTTGATCAGATCAAAATCGGAAATCATAGGGTATCCTCCTGAGTGAGTGGGTAATTTTATCATACGCCTGTTGCGAACAAAATCAAAGAAAGAAAAACGAAATTCTATATCTTTGCCGGGAAATATCTGTTACTATTAGAGAAACGTTGACGAAATCGTTTCCACAGGATATCAGACGCGCAGAAAAACAAAGGAGGAACACATATGCTGGTAACATTAAAAGAAATACTGGAACTTGCGGAAGAAAAGAAAATTGCGGTGGGTGCATTTAATACGCCCAATCTGGAAAGCCTGCTGGCAATCCTGGGAGCGGCGGAGGAGCTGCAGCTTCCGGTGATCATACAGGCTGCACAGTGTCACGAAGTACTGACACCTGTGTCGGTTATTGGCCCGATCATGGTGGCGCATGCCAAAGCGGCGTCTGTGCCCGTGTGTGTCCATCTGGATCACGGCGAGACATTGGATTATGTACAGAAAGTGCTGGATCTGGGCTTTACCGGCATTATGTTTGACGGCTCCACACTGCCTTATGAGGAAAATGTGGCACAGGTGAAAAAGGCGGTGGAGTTGGCTGCCGTGACCGGGGCTTCTGTGGAAGCGGAACTGGGTTCTATGGGCCGCAGAGAATCCGGTGCGGGAGAAGGGACCGGGGCGGAGGACGATACCAAGATCTATACCGACCCGGTGCAGGCAAGGGAATTTGTCAAAGAGACAGGAATCGCCGCGCTGGCCTGTTCTTTTGGAACGACGCACGGTATCTACCTGACGGAGCCGAAACTGGACTTTGGCGTGGTGGAGCAGGTGAGAAAGGAAACGGACGGGATTCCGGTGGTTATGCACGGCGGTTCCGGCGTGAGCAGTGAGGACTTTAAAAAGGCCGTGGCGGCAGGGGTGCGCAAGATCAATTATTTTACTTATATGGACAAGGCGGCCGGTGCGGCGCTGGCAGAGTATGTGGCAGGGGTGGAAGCAGGCATGCCGGTATTCTTTACGGAGGCCATCGTAAAAGCCGGTGCGGCAATGAAAGAGAACATCAAAGAGGCAATGAAAGTATTTGCAGGTATGGCCTGAGAAGGGAGTATGGGGATGGACAGAAAAATGACATTTGCCCTCTGTTTCTGCAACAGAGGCTTTATGCCGGGGGAGCTGATCTACGGCGCAAGAGAAGATATGATTCAGGCAGTGACAAAGGCAGGCTATGACTATCTGGCTATGGATGCGGAGCTGACCCGCTTCGGGGGCGTGGAAACGAGAGAAGAGGGCAGGCTGTATGCGAAATGGCTGAAAGAGCATGAGGGTGAGTATGACGGCGTGATTTTTTCCATGCCGATCTTTGCAGACGAAAACGGCGCCATTACCGCGTTGCAGGATGCGGGCGTACCGATTCTGATGCAGGCGTATCCGGACGAGATCGGGAAGATGGATTTTGCCCACCGCAGGGATGCATACTGCGGAAAGTTTTCCGTTACGGATGTGTTTACCCAGTATCAGGTGCCGTTTACGGTGATGAAGCCCCATGTGGTCCATCCACTGTCTGCCGCCTTCGAACAGAATCTGAAGGATTTTGCGGCCGTCTGCCGTGTGGTAAACGGTATGAAGCGGTTTAATGTGGGCTGTATCGGCGCTCGTACCACAGCTTTTAAGACGGTGCGGTTTGATGAGATCACACTGCAGAAATACGGCATCAATGTGGAGTCCTTTGATCTGTCAGAGGTATTTTTCAAGGTAGGGAAAAAAGCGGATGACGATGAAACGGTATTGAAAAAGGTAAAACGGCTGCAGGAGTATACGGACTGTTCCGGCGTACCCCATGCCAATCTGCTGACACTGGCCAAAGTTTCTGTGGTATTGGATGAGTACATAGAGGCTTATCGTCTGGATGCATTGACGCTCCGGTGCTGGAATGAAATGGAAGAGGTGCTCCGCATCTGTCCCTGCGTACTGCTCAGTGAACTGAACGACAGAGGGATCGTGGCCTCCTGCGAGATCGACATGTGTTCTGCCCTGACCATGCGGGCCATGCAGCTTGCCAGCGGGCAGCCCACTGCGGTGCTGGACTGGAACAATAACTATGGGGAAGAAGAAAATAAGGTGATTCTGTTCCACTGTGGTCCGGTGGCCCAGAGCCTGATGACCGGAAAAGGGACGGTGACAGAGCACAAGATGTTTGCCAAAGAAGATCCGGGCAGCGGATGGGGGAGCAACGAGGGCAGGATCAGGCCTTTTGATATGACATTTTCCAATTGCCAGACAAAGGACGGCAGGATCATCGTGTATGCCAGCGAAGGGAAATTTACGGAAGATGTGATCGAAGCAGCGTTTTTCGGATGCGGCGGCGTAGCGGAGATCCCGGCTCTTCAGGACAAGCTGATCCGGCTGGCAAGGGGCGGTTTCAAGCATCATACCTCAGTGGGTGTGGGACATATGAAAGCGGTTTTACAGGAAGCCTTTACGGTCTATCTGGGCTATGACTGGGTGGACATTGATGCGGGGGTATGAGAATGAAAACAGCGGGACTGGACATTGGGACCACAGGATGCAAGCTGACAGTATTTGACGAAAACGGCAGCTATCTGGACCGGGCGTACCGGGAGTACCCTGCCAGACGGACGGGCAGCGCACACGAGGTGGATGCAGACGCCATTCTGGATATGGTATGGGAAGTGATCGGACAGATGGCAGGCAGGTATCCGGATATCGGTGGCATCGGTGTCACCAGCTTCGGGGAGACTTTTGTGGCTGCCGATGGGGAAGGACGGGCGCTGTTTCCTGCCATGCTGTATACCGATCCCAGAGGCGCCGCAGAGCGGGATGCGCTGACAGAGCGGCTGGGGAAAGAACAAATCCTGCATATTACGGGGGTGGATCCTCATGAAATGTACAGTATTTCCAAGCTGATGTGGCTGAAAGCCCACGAACCGGAGGTGTATGGGAAGACAGAGCATGTCTTTCTGATTGAGGATTATGTGGTCTTTCATCTGACGGGAAGGGCGCAGATCGACTATTCCCTGGCCGCCCGTACCCAGGCTTTTGACATCACAGAGCTGACCTGGAGCCAGGTGATACTGGAGGCGGCAGGCGTTGATCCGGCACTGCTGTCACAGCCGGTTCCCATCGGCACATCGGCGGGAAAGATACTGACAAGCGTGTTACAAAAGACAGGGCTTTCCCCTGACACGACAGTCGTATCCATCGGGCACGATCAGGTGGCCGCTGCCATCGGCGCAGGGGTGTTTACTTCTGATCTGGCGGTGGACGGCGCGGGTACGGTGGAATGCATTACGCCGGTTTACGACGGCCTGCCTGATCTGGATGCCATGAGCCGGGGGAAATTTGCGGTGGTACCCTATGTCCTGCCGGGAAAATATGTGTGCTATGCCTTTTCCCATACGGGCGGCGCATTGATTCAGTGGTGTGCGGACACACTGGCCAAAAAGGAAAAAGAGCTGGCAGCGCAGACGGGGATGTCTGTCAATGCATATTTGGAGCAGGGCTATACAGAACCTACGGGCCTTTTGGTACTGCCCCATTTCGCAGGTGCAGCCACGCCCTATATGGACAACGGTTCCAAAGGGGCGATTCTGGGACTGGATACCGGCGTGACAACGGCACAGCTCTATCATGCCTGTATGGAAGGCGTGGTATATGAGATGCTTGTTAATATGGAATATCTGGAGAAGGCCGGAACGGGATTTGACAGGCTCCATGCCACCGGCGGCGGCGCCCGTTCGCCGGTCTGGATGCAGATGAAGGCGGATATGCTGAATGTCCCGATTACCGCCCTTGCCACTGCGGATGCGGGGACTGTGGGCAGCGCCATGCTGACCGGGATTGCCACAGGGCTGTTTGAGGGCCTGGAGGATGCGGCGGCACATATGGTGGAAAAGAGAGAGACTTATGAGCCGAGAAAAGAGATGCATGAAATGTATCGGAAGATATATGAACGGTACAGGCGTCTGTACGAAGCGGTAAGGCCGCTGGTATAAAAGATGCAAAGCGGGAGCGGCCGCTGCCTGTATGTACCGGGCGGCAGGATACAGCCTGTAATATGCCAAAGGGAACTGTGAAGAAGGGATACAGCGATAAGGAGAGACAATGGATACGCATGAAACAGACAAATCAGGACGGAATATGAAGTATGCCCGGATCCCTTATGTGAAACGGGACATATCCCGCATTTTTTACGGGACGGCCACGCCGCCCTTTTCCACATCAGGGGAAGGGAATGAGCTGCTGGATGCCATGTTGGAACTGGGAGTCAATGCGTTTGATACGGCGCGGGTGTATGGAAATGCAGAGAACGCACTGGGCAAATGGATGGAGGAGCGGGGCGTCAGGGACCGGGTTACGATCCTGAGTAAGTGCGGCCATCCGGATACAGACTGGACAAAGCGGATCAGCGAAAAAGAAATCCGGGCGGATTTTGCGCAGTCATCCGCCTGCCTGCGGACCGGGTATATTGATATCTATCTGGCCCATCGGGACGATGCGGCAGTACCGGCAGGGGATGTGGTGGAGATTTTCAATGCGATGCATGCAGAAGGTAAGATCGGCGCTTTCGGCGGTTCCAACTGGACGCATGAGCGGATTGAAGAAGCCAATGAATATGCCTATAAACATGATATGATTCCGTTTACGGTATCCAGCCCCAATTTCGGGCTGGCGGAGCAGGTGCGGGATATGTGGGGCGGAGGCGGCATCGGGATATCGGGGCCTTCCCATCAGGCGGCAAGGAGCTGGTACGAAAAACAGAATATGCCGGTGATTGCCTACTCCAGTCTGGGCCGGGGCCTTTTTTCCGGCAGAGTAAAGAGCGGAAAGCCGGAGGCGGCATCGGAAGTGATGGACGAATTTGCCATGAAGGGTTACGCCTGTCCGGACAATTTTGAACGTCTGCGGCGCTGTGAAGAAGTGGCCGGGAAACTGGGGCTGGGTGTGCCTCAGATCGCTATGGCCTGGCTGTTTCGGCAAAAGCTCAATGCTTTTGCGGTGGTCAGTACGGGAAAGCCTGAACGGATGCTGGAAAATATAGAAGCCCTGCATCTGGAGCTGGATGAGAAAACGCTGCGCTATCTGGATCTGCAGGAGGGATCGGACAGATGAATGGGACTCTACGGGAAGATGCAGAGTATATCATACATGAGGCCATCAAAGCCTCACGCCCGGATGAGGCGGTGATACGCGCACTGGAGGGAAAGACGTTCGGCGACGGACGGGTGTATCTGGTCGCTGCCGGAAAGGCGGCATGGCAGATGGCGCAGACTGCCGCAGTCAGACTGGGAGAGCGGCTTTCGGCGGGCGTGGCAGTGACCAAATACGGCCATGTCAAAGGAGAAATTGCCAGAGTCAGATGCTTTGAGGCCGGTCATCCCATTCCCGATGAAAATTCTTTTGCCGCAACACAGGCGGCGTTTGATCTGGTGAGCGGGCTGACGCCTGAGGACACCGTACTGTTTCTGCTTTCCGGTGGCGGCTCGGCGCTGTTTGAAAAGCCGCTGCTGCCGGGCGGGGAGCTGCAGGATATAACAGAGCAGCTTCTGGCCTGTGGGGCGGATATTGTGGAAATCAATACGATCCGCAAGCGGCTTTCGGCAGTCAAGGGAGGCCGGTTTGCGCTGGCCTGCCTGCCGGCGCATGTATACAGCATCGTGCTCAGTGATATTCTGGGAGACCCTCTGGATATGATCGCCTCCGGGCCTGCGTATCCGGATACATCCACCTGCGATGATGCGGTGAGACTGGCACGGCAGTACGGCCTGCGTCTGAGTGAGCAGGCATGGGAGCTGCTGCGCCGGGAGACACCCAAGCGGCTTTCCAATGTGGAAACCAGCATTACAGGCAGTGTAACAGGTCTGTGCCATGCCGCTGTGCAGGCCGCCGAACAGCTGGGCTATGAGACGATGCTGCTGACCGACCAGCTCTACTGCGAGGCCAGAGAAGCGGGCGCTTTTCTGGCGGCGGTGGGCAGGACCTACAGACATACGAAAAAGAGCCTGGCCTTTGTGGCAGGCGGAGAAACCGTGGTACATCTGACGGGAAAGGGAAAGGGAGGCCGCAATCAGGAGCTGGCGCTGGCAGCAGCGGAAGGGATCGCAGGTCTGCCCTGCACAGCCATATGCAGCGTGGGCAGCGACGGAACGGACGGCCCCACAGACGCTGCCGGAGGCTATTGCGACGGTCAGACGAAAGAAAAACTGGCCGGGCTGGGCATCCGGATTTATGATGTGCTGCAGGACAATGACGCCTACCATGCCCTGCGGAAAACGGACGGGCTGATCTTCACCGGGCCGACCGGCACCAATGTGAACGATGTGGCGCTGCTGCTGATCCGGCGGGACGGGGACAGGGGAGGCGCTTCCAATCCCTCATAAAAACAAGGATCTGACCAGGAAAAATACTGCGGGTATGCACAGCGCCGGCAGCATGTTCATGGTTTTGAAGGCTTTGATCTTCAGGATGCTGATGCCGGAAGCGGCAATGAGAAAGCCGCCCACGATTGACAGCTCTGTCATAAATTCCGGCGAGAGGAAACCTTCCGCAAAACCGGCGCAGAGGTAGATGGCGCCCTGCCAGAGAAACAGTATGATGGCCGCCAGTGCGATACCGATACCGTAGGTGGAGGCCAGGACTGTGGAAGTTACCAGATCCAGTGTACCATTGGTAAAGAGATAGGTATGGTCATTGTAAAGTGCGCTTTGGATCGGACCCAGAATCGACAGGGTACCGATGCAGAAAAGAAGGATGGCGGTGGACAGGCCCTGTCCCAGCCCTTCGTTTCCCGTGCGCCGTACCAGCTTTTGAAATGTCCCGTCGATGTCCAGCCAGTTTCCGATCAGGCAGCCTGCTGCCAGGCTGACAATGAACAATACCGGATATTTGCTGTCCGGCATATTGTTGACGATGGAATTGATGCCGATACCCGCCGCCGCCAGCCCCATTGCGTCAAACAGGACGGTTTGCTGTTTTTCTCCGATGCTTTTTTTCAGCAGACTTCCTGCCGTGCTTCCGATTAAAATTGCAGCCGTATTGTAAAGAGTTCCGATCATATAGATTCCCCATTTCTGTGTTGTATATTTGATTTGTATGGTATTATCCTGTTTTCCCGGTATCCGTGCGTTTGGGTTTCCGGCTTTCTGTTTTTCTTGCCGATTTTTTTATCTGCTCATGGTAAAAATAGTTGATCATAACAGGCGGGGCGTTCCGTTCCCGTGGTGATGACAGGTCATCATTGACCACATATTCAAGTCCGGTTTCTGCGGCCCAGGCTTTCAATTCAGCGTCCAGAGCGATCCAGTAGCTGCGGTCTTTTCTATGATAGATCTCATGATACAGCGGCAAAAGCTGTGGATATTTTTCCTGTATATAGTCCATGATGACTGCTTTGTAGCCGCCCCGCAGGTTAAGATTTTCCAGCCAGATGTAGCTACACTGCCGCTTTACCTGCCGGATAATCGCTTTTACATCTGTGATTCCGGGAAATATGGGGGAAATAAAACAGGTGGTACGCACACCTGCGCGGTAAAACGCTTTCATGGCGGCGAGACGCCGACTGATGGAAACAGCCTGATCCATATCCTTCCGGAACGCTTCGTCCAGTGTATTCACAGACCAGGAAACAATGGCATCCGGAAAAGTTTTGATCAGTTCCAGATCCCGCAGCACCAGATCGGATTTTGTGGCAATGCTGATTTTTGCGCCGCTGCCTTTTAGCTGTGTCAGCAAAGCCCTTGTGCGTTCATACTGCTCTTCCTGGGGATTGTATGGGTCTGTGACGGAACCGATGAACAGTTTCTTTCCCGCATACTTCTCCGGATGTCTGATTTCTTTCCAGTTCTTTACATCTATAAATGTTCCCCACGGCTCCGGGCGCCCTGTAAACCGTTTCATAAAGGATGCATAACAGTATTTGCAGGCATGGGTACACCCTACGTATGGATTTGCGGAGTATTCGCCGACAGGCAGATTTGATTTGGATAAAATATTCTTTACGCAGGTTTCCCGGATGATCGGCTCTGTCATGATCGGTTTTCCGCCTTTCTTTCAAAGTCTTTTGTGAGTTGGCCATCTTTTGTTCTGTTCATCCGCCATCGCGTCGGTTTCAGCATCGGCGGCGGGCGGGATGTTCTTCCAGCCGGCGGACCGCGCAGTGCGCCAGGCAGGCGGAGCCGATGGGACAGACGTCCTCATTGATTGTGGGCAAGGGCGTCCCCCCCCCCGCTCATCCGTATACCCGGCCGAAAGATACATGAACACACTGGACACTTTCTCGGCGATAGCCGCGA
>VSOB01000109.1 GCA_009774625.1 Lachnospiraceae bacterium | reverse complement strand
GGCGGTAACAGCTCCGGCGGGGGCGGAGGCAGTTTTGGCGGGGGCGGTTTTTCCGGAGGCGGAGGCAGCTTTGGAGGCGGTTTTTCGGGTAATCATTCTTCCGGCGGCGATCCGCCTTCCTCCGACAATGGCGGCGGGCACGGAGGCAGAGGCGGTCCGGGATGGGGGATGGGGCCGGGATTGTTTCTTCTGGCAGCGTTGTTTGCTGCCGTGGCTCCTTTTGGTAATACGGTGGAAACGGAAGAATATATGGTATTGGATCGGCTGGAAAATGAAATCGGCATGGATGAAGCCGATGTGGATAAAGTGTTTGGAAAGCAACACTGGCCGGGACGCCGTGACGGGGATGACGCAAAAAGGGAAGAGGCGATGCCGGAGCCGGGAAAGGAAAAACTGCCAGAGGAATCCTGTATCCGCAGCGATCAGGTGATGGATGACAGACTGGGCTGGATTTCGGATACCCGGATGGTGGGAGAGGCAATGGATTATTTTTATGCGCAGACAGGGGTGCAGCCCTATCTGCTGATCTGTGATTCGTTTGACGGCAAGGGGGAGACAATTACGGATGAGGAAGCCCACAGATATCTGCAGGAGCTTTATGATTCCCTGTATGAGGATGAAGGGCATATGATATTTGCATTTATGGAATATGCAGAATCAGAATATTACACCTATTTGTATACAGGGAGAACGGCGGTTTACATAATGGATGAAGAAGCAAGGGGAACGTTTCTGGAGTATGCGGACTGGTTTTATACAGATTCTTCTCTGTCGGACGATACCTATTTTGCGGAAATTTTCCGCAGGTCAGCAGATCGGATTATACAGGAGGATACGTAGAATTGAAAGATACAGAAATTTGATGAATCAGGACAGATGTCCTTACACGGAAAGGCAAATTGTTTTATAATATGGTACAAGGTGATCAATCCTATGGAAAAGATGAAACTGCTGCCTCCGGATGAACAGGCGTATATGGAGCGGCTTTTTGTACGATGTCCTGAGATGACAGAGAAAAGCATGACTCTTCGAAAAGTAGAAAAAGGCAGGAATTTTGTGACTGCGGGAGAGCTGTGCCAAAGTATCTTCCTGATTTTAAAAGGGAGGGCGCTGGGAATTGATATGCAGATTCCTGAAAAAGTGTATGCATTCAAAGAGTTTGGTCCCGGCAGGTTTCTGGGAGAATTTGAATGTCTGTCCGCCATACCGGAATACAGCATTACAATCCGTGCCCTGACACCGTGTACCTTATATGTGATTCCTGCAAATTTGTATCGGGAATGGATGAAAAATGATGGAAATGCGTTGTTTTTGCGAACGCAGAAAATTCTTTATGATCTGACAAAACAGACCAGAAATGACCGGAAGTATCTGATGCTGGAAAGTATGGACCGTATGATTTTATATTTGATGGAAAGTTACGAAAAGGAGGAGGCCTGTTCGGAACTTTGCATCAGAAAGACAAGGGAAGAGTTGTCCGGCGCAATTGGATTTTCGGAAAAAACCATTAACAGAAACGCAAAAAAGTTGGAAGAACTGGGATTTCTTTCTCTTCGTACAGGCAAAATTTATATTTCAGTGCAGCAGTATGAGTCCATGAAACAGTATGCGCAGGGAAAATTGTATTGAGGGCCTTATCAGGCAGCAGGCAGATTTGGATATTGGGCCTGTAGAGGAAAAAATAAAAAAGGTGAGAGGAGAACAGAAGGATGACATTTTATGAGAAGGTAAAAGAATCAGCGGATTTTATACAGAGCAGAATCAGCCGCACGCCCACGATCGGTATCATTCTGGGAAGCGGCCTGGGAAGCCTGGTGGACATCATGGAGGACAAGACGGTGATCCCCTATGAGGAGATTCCCGGTTTTCCCCAGTCTCATGTGGCAGGTCATGCCGGGAATCTGGTGATCGGACAGATCGGTACGGAAACCATAGCGGCTATGCAGGGGAGATTTCATTATTATGAGGGGTTTGAGATGAAGGAGGTCACATACCCTGTTTATGTGATGAAGCTGCTGGGGATTTCTAACCTGATCGTAACCAATGCCTGCGGCGGGATCAACAGAAGTTTTGTTCCGGGAGATCTTATGATCCTGACTGACTATATCAATATGCTGGGAAGAAATTCTCTGATCGGGGAAAACGATGAGCGTTTTGGCGTCAGATTTCCGGATATGTCGGAGGCATATGCAGGTGAACTGATCGGGAAGGCAGAAGCAGCGGCGGCCAAACTTTCACTGGATTATAAAAAAGGCGTTTATGCGATCTTTTCCGGTCCCTGTTATGAGACTGCAGCAGAGATCAGGGCCTATGCGGGGCTGGGAGCGGATGCGATCGGTATGTCCACAGTACCGGAGACGATAGCGGCCAATTATCTGGGTATGAAGGTACTGGGAATCGCCTGCATTACCAATATGGCAACAGGGATTGCGGAAAAGAAACATACCCATGAAGAGGTTGTCAGGATAGCCAATGAAAGCAGCCTGAATCTTTGCGCGTGGGTAAAACAGATCCTTGTGGACTGGCAGGCATAAAGGAGCGCGTTTCAGTATTTGATTAAAACAGGGTATCCGGGTTTTTCTGAAATCCGGATCCCCTGTTTTTTGTTATAGACAGACAGAAAATTCTTCTGAATGTTTACTGTCTGTTTTACTGCGGCCGGGATGGGCGTCAGAAGCGGAGGCTTTTGGCGCCCTGTTTTTTTATGTAAAATCTGGCGGCAGTAACTTCCCGGCTCTTTGTAACCTGACAAATATACGGTGTGAAAGAGAGTTTTGACACTTAAGTCTATATAATAAAGGAATATACAAAAGATAAGACTGTGAATGCTGTTTAAGGAGGAAGGGTAAATGGGAAATACGTATGCATATGTCCGCGTCAGTTCGCGGGATCAGAATGAGGACAGGCAGCTCAATGCCATGAGAGAACTGGAAGTTCCGGAGAAAAATATTTTCGTGGATAAGCAGTCGGGGAAGGATTTCAACCGCCCCATGTATCAGAAACTGATGAAAAAACTGAGGGAGGAGGATCTGATTTACATCAAAAGCATCGACAGGCTGGGAAGAAATTATGAAGAAATCCTGAGTCAGTGGAGGGTGCTGACCAGAGAGAAAAAGGCGGATGTTGTGGTGCTGGATATGCCGCTTCTGGATACCAGACGGGGAAAGGACTTTTTGGGGACTTTTATTGCGGATCTGGTACTACAGTTGCTTTCTTTTATTGCGGAAAATGAGCGGAAAAACATAAAACAGCGTCAGTTGGAGGGGATAGAGGCGGCAAAGCAGCGCGGGGTGAAATTTGGCAGACCGCCCAAACCATTGCCGGAAAATTTCGAACAGCTTTATGATAAATGGGTGGCAAAGGAGCTTTCCGCGGCGGAAATTGCCAGACAATGTGATTTTACCAGCGCCACTTTTTATAACAAAGCAAAAAAACTGCAGGAAAAGCCCCGGAAGGGCCTGCAGTGAAAAAAATTATACGTTATTTTGTTAAAATTGCGGAGGGGAATTTAACAGACAATAGCAG
>VSOB01000108.1 GCA_009774625.1 Lachnospiraceae bacterium | reverse complement strand
TCTCATTCATGGGCAGCGTCCTCCTTGGGGAGCAGGATATAGATGTGGCTGACCTCCCCGATTCCCTGACGGACACGTATAATCATCCCGGCCTGTTCCAGCTCGTTCAGGGAACGCTTGCAGGTCTGGGGGCTTCGGGAAAGTGCCGCTGCTATCTCCATGATGGGGAAGCGGATAAACAAAATCCCGTTACTGTCCTCGGTTCCCCTTGTCAGGATTTCATCCAGCAGGCGGGCGTACATAACCTTTGCCGTGTTGCTGACCTGCAGCCGGAGCATTGCCTTTGGGAGCGGCACACAGGGCGGCAGGGGCGTACTGGCTATCATAAATTCACAATTCATTGATTGGTGCCCTCCTTTTGGCTCGTTAGGATTGGTAACGGGGGCAGTCGATCATGACAGCCCGGAAACTCAGCTTACACTCATGCTGGTATTTCCGGCAGAGTCTGTTACAGCTTCTGCGCCCCGGTCGTTCAGGAAGAAAGCAAGCTCTTTCTTCAACTTCTTTGACATTCTCGGCATAGCGCCTCCTTCATAGAAAAACCGCCCGATTCAGCAGTAACAGCCGGAATGGGCAGAGTACGCCCTGTAAAATTGTTGTGTTTCGGTATTGTTTCGGTGTTCATTTTGCCGGTTCCCTCTGCTGTCGTTCCTGCCCCGTCTTTGGCGGCGTTTCGCTCCGCTTGGTACGCTCGTTTGGTCAGGGTTCCTCCATTTCCCTGCCGGAAGTCGTTGCGCTACATCGCCGGGGAGCATATCCCATACAGGCCGGTCATTCGATTGGAATAATCCATCGATGAACTACCTGTATCATAGACCATTTTTGTACCCTGTGCCGTATGTCCACGAATCAGCAATGAAGCCCAAAATCCAAAAAATTCCACGATTGCGGAATGGGTGTGATATAATGGTCTTGTTGCGGCAGGCCGCAGGGAAGGATCAGGAAGCCATGAAACAGGGGATAACGATTCAGGAGCAGTTAAAGGATTTAAGGACAGAACGGCATTTAAAATTAGAGGAACTGGCGGCGGCTACAAAGATTTCCAAATCAGCTTTGGGAAACTATGAGAATGACGAACTCAAAGAAATCAGCCACAAAAATCTTGTGGAACTGGCAAAATTTTACGGGGCGCCAACGGATTACCTTCTCTGCCTGACGGAAAACAGGAGCCCTCAAAACACGGAACTTACGGAGCTGCATTTGAGCAATGATATGGTGGAGCTGTTAAAAAGCGGGCGTATCAACAACCGGCTGCTGTGTGAAATTGCCACGCATGAGGATTTCGTTACCCTGATGACGGACACGGAAATTTATGTGGACGGTGTCGCCACTTCCCACTTCAAAGACTTCAACAGCCTTCTGGAAGAGCTGCGGGAGAAAGTTCTTTCCGAATACCAGACGGTAGAGGAAGATACTGCTTTAAAGGCATTGGAAGCCATGCAGATACGGGAAGAAGACTATTTCTGTCAGGTCACGCACCGGACTTGGGACGCTATCCTCCATGCCATAAGGGAAGCGCACAAGGACGATATGGACAGTGCGCCGGACGGCTCCAATGCCATGAAACTAATCAAGGACGCAAAGAAGGCACTGGCTGTGCCGGGTTCCTATCTGGATGTGTTCACCGCCCTTATGTGTAAGCAGCTTCAAATCCGGTATGAGAAGCTGACGGGGCGGGAACGCACGGTTCTGAAAAATGTCATGAAGAAAACTCCGGCATATAAGGATTCCCCATTGAGCAGGATGAAACGGAGATAAGGAAATGCCGTTGCTTGGGCTTTATCCATGCAACGGCATTTTGTAGTTCTAATTTGGTTGTCAGGTGATAATTTATTATATTGCTATTTTATTTCACCACTTTAACTCTCCATCTCCACCCATTAGTTTTGTCATTTCTTCAATCTTTTCTAAAGGGAACGGTGGCGAAGAAACAGGCTTCATCGCAAGGGACATTAGCTTCATAGGATTATCATCTGCCGCAATGCGGTTTGAACTCAATATTCCACAAATTTTACATCTATGGATAATCGCCCATTCGCCATTTTTTCTCACCCAAACAGCAATCGGTTCCATGACACCTCCACATTCTGCTTCCCGATCACCTGGCTTGATGTCTAAATGTTGACTGGACAAGCAGTACGAACAGTGATTTCTATGTTTGCTTCCTGCACCACCTGCTGCAACAGTTCTTCCACAAACCTTACAAACGAATGTACTATTACATGGATGTGTCTTATAGTAACCCTTATTAAATGATTTTTTCTTATTTTCCTTATTCATGGAAATAGCCTCCTAAAGTAAAATCATAAACTTTTGGGAGGTTTGTTGGAAATGTAGCAAACCTCCCGGTTATGCCGCAATTCCCATCGCTTTAATATTTAACTTCATATAAAATC
Source organism: Lachnospiraceae bacterium (assembly GCA_009774625.1). Lineage (GTDB taxonomy): Bacteria > Bacillota > Clostridia > Lachnospirales > Lachnospiraceae > VSOB01. The sequence continues at coordinate 1,204 of VSOB01000108.1, read as the reverse complement.
TCCTTTTCTTGGTAATTTATAATCAAGCCTAATAGCCAGATTATCATTCTATAAATTTCCTATTTGTCATTGGTTTGATTATAACGCAATGGCTTTTCAAATGGAATAGGATTTATGGAAATTTCATTCCGTAAAGTTATCCTTTTTTCTTTGAATCAATCGGTTCATTAGGCAAACGTATCAACATGGTGAGGAAAGACCGGGGATTCACGGCGGACAGGCTCTCGGAACTTTGCAATATCAACGCAACCTATCTCCGGCAAATTGAGGGTGGGACAAAGGTTCCCAGTCTGCCCGTATTTATCAATATCTGCAACGCACTGAAAATCTCTCCTGATTATCTGCTGCGGGATGCGCTGGAAGATAATGAGATCAGCAAAATACGGGAGCTGGCGGAACTGTGGGAAAGCACGTCGCCCAGCCAGCAGGAAGTCGCCGTTGCCATGATTCGGGCGGTATTGGAGCATAAGGAAGGTTAGATAGACCAGCCGGGTATCGGCTGGCCTTTCCATGTCCAATCAAATATAAATCAGTTCGCTGTTTATGATTTCCTCCGCCCGGTTGCGGATATTGTTCATCCGGCCTACCCATTCAAGCTGGTTTTGGGCTTTCAGTTTCTCCATTATCGTTCCCTCCTGTGGTGGAAGGCTCGTCACTGACCAGTTCAATCACGTCCATAATGCCACAATCCAGCGTTTCGCAAATACGGGCAAGTGTGTCCATGCTGATATGTTTCCCTTCTTTTCCCATGTTGGCTATCATATTTGTGGTCAGGCCAGCAGCAAGCCTTAAATCCTCTTTTCTCATGTTGCGCTCTATCAGTGTATGCCAGAGCGGTTTGTAGCTGATGTGCATTTTTCTCCCTGCCTTTCTGCCCCGGATGGGCGTTTGCACCCATTATATCAGGATTCTTGCTAACTCACAAATATTTCTTGACGGTATCTCCGGTTCCGTCTGGATTGTGCTTTTCCTTTCCTCTTTTTATTACATCTAATTAGCCGTAACCTGGAACGGGGGAAGGGGCGGGAAAATGAACGGTAAACGCCCCTACATGGACTACCAACAATATAGAGCCGCCCTCCGCCTTGTGCATGAGTGCTGCAACTACGTTAACGGCAACTGTATCTTGCTGGATAACGGCGAGCCTTGCGTATGCGTCCAGAGTATCAGCTATTCCCTTTTATGCCGCTGGTTCATTGCCGCC
>VSOB01000107.1 GCA_009774625.1 Lachnospiraceae bacterium | reverse complement strand
GGAAAGCGATATGCTAAAAGGCTTTGAATTGGGAGCAGACGATTATGTGACGAAGCCGTTTCCGATCAGCGTATTCCGCAAAAAGGTTTCGGCGCTGCTGGCCCGCATCCAGAAGCAGACAGGCGGCGATTGCTATACGGACGGTACGCTGTCCGTCAATTTTTCGGAACTGACCGCTACCCTTGCGGGTGAACCGGTCATTTTCACACCAATGGAATACCGCTTGCTAAAGGTGCTGGTGAGAAATCCGCAAATCGTATTGACCCGGCAGGTGCTTCTTGAAAAGCTGTGGGACGCAGATGAAAATTTTGTGGATGAACACGCGTTGACCGTTGCAATTAGCCGCATCCGGGGAAAAATCGAGGCAGACGGTCTGCAATATATCAAGACCGTCTACGGCATGGGCTATATGTGGATTGGAGGGGGGATAAAGAAGTGAATGGGAGCAAACTTTCCATCAACCGCATCTGTGCGGTAGGGGCAGCTTTTTTAGGTTTGCTCTCCACCGCGACCGTTACTGCGGCTTTTCTCTTTACCAGAAATCCGGCAATTGTGTGGCTGGGTCTGCTGTTTATCTTGCTGGTGTTCATCTGTGCAGCGCTTTTCATGATCTTTCTGCGCCGGAAGCTGGTGTTGTTTTTGGACAGGCTGTGCGAAACAATAGACAATATGCTGGACGGGGCATCAGCCCCACCGCAGGTCTATGAGGAAGAAAACCTGTTTTATAAAATCAACCACCGGCTTGTCCGCCTATATGAAGTTATGCGGGAAAACAGGGAGAGTGTAGCGAAAGAGCGGGCCGACTTGCAGAAATTGATCTCTGACATATCCCATCAGGTGAAAACGCCGATCAGCAACCTTAAAATGGTAAATGCCACGCTGCTGGAACAGCCCATGCCCGAAGAAAAGCGGCGGGAGTTTTTTCAGGCTTCCAGCAGCCAGCTTGAAAAACTGGACTTTCTCATGCAGGCCATGATAAAGACCTCCCGCCTGGAAACCGGCGTCATTTCACTTAACAGAAAAATACAGCCGCTTTATGATACTCTGGCGGCGGCGTTGGGCGGTATTCTGTTGAACGCCGAAAGGAAGAATATTCATGTCAGTGTAGATTGTCCAGCAGGTATTGTGCTGGCCCACGACAGGAAATGGACAAGTGAAGCCCTGTTCAACATTTTGGACAATGCGGTGAAGTACACCCCGGCAGGTGGTAACATTCAGGTTTCCGTTCAAAGCTGGGAGTTCTATGTAAAAATCAACATAACCGACAGCGGCAAAGGAATAGCTGAGGGCAGACAGGGAATGATCTTCAAACGCTTTTACCGGGAAGAAGAAGTACACGACATTGAGGGAATTGGTATCGGACTATATCTGGCCCGTGAAATCGTCACCATGCAGGGAGGATATATCAAAGTTGCTTCAACGGTGGGTTGCGGTTCCACGTTTTCCATATTTCTGCCTCGTGGATAAAATTTTTAAGAAAACCAGCGGCCTGTGACATTTCTGTGACAATTGGCTGTTATGATAGTGACCACACAGACAAGTTTATATTTGATAAGGGGAGGAGAACCAAATGCCAGAATTACACAACATTCCGCTCAGATATAAAGAAGGTGTGCACAGCGTTGTTGATTTTAGTAAGGACATCAACGGAGACGACGCGATCTCCTTTGACTATGACGCACAGTATCAAATGCTTACCTATAACATTCCTGTTGGGAAGGACAGGCGTGAGATGACGCTGTACAGCGTGCCGGAGGGGGAACTTGTTCGGACGCTGCGTGCCTTCTATGGCAAGGGCGGTATGCTTCAGAAGATTACGGCTATGCTTAAGGGCCGCGAAACGCTTTTGTACATCCGCTATGAAAACGAGGAAGATGCTAAGGAGAAAATTCGGAGATTTGCTATCCGAAATGCAAATGCCATGATTGAGCAGATCCAACAATGTACGGATGTTATGGCAAGGCTTTTTATCGACTACTACTGTGACGGCGATAACATGGATTACCATGCAGTGATCGGCACCGCAGAGCAGATGGAGACAGTAAGACGGAAATACCGCGACGAAGATGCCTGCGATAACTCCGGCGATTACCCGTCTGAATATATCGAAGGTGACAACAGGATGCTGATCACAATGGTACGCTGTGCCGAGGGCCATCCGTCAGAGAATTTCCGGTATGCCGTAGAAATCATGTCAAAGCATATCGAGAAACACGCTTTGGCAGCATTGCGCAAGACTGAGGATTTCAAATATATCTGCGCGGAATATGATTAAGAAAAATGAGTGCAAATAGCAGAAAGGAGAATGTCATAATGAGTGAAAAACGGTATCAGATTTCCCCCATAGAGCTGGTTCAGTGGGCAGAACTGCTGTTCGGCTTTGGAGAGGGGAAAGCAACAGGGTTTTCCGAGAAGACAGTCGCCTCCTATGAGGCGGCGGCAGGGATACGCCTTCCCGCTGCCCTGCGGGACTACTATCTCGCCTGCGGCAAGGCCAGCCTGAACTGCGCACTACATGAGATTTTCGTCCCTGACAAAAAGGCCAAACTCTTTGAGAAGCGCCTGACCTTCTCTTACGATCATATTGATGAGGACTTGGAGGCTTTCAGCAAACCGGGAGAAGAGGATTATGAAGAGCTGGCGAAGCTGCGTGCCCTGCCGCGAGAGCGGTGGGGCGAGGTTACAGGCAACTACCTGCTGTTCTGGTGCGAAAACCAGGGCTGTTGGTACGCAGGCATCAAAGCGGAGGATTTGACCCAACCCAACCCGGCGGTGTACTACAACGACCAGGACGATATGTACAGCTGGGCTCCATTTTCCGATTCCGTCCGGTCTTTCCTCCTGTACATCATGCTTGTAAATCTGGAGGAAGAGGCCAACCCAGACGAGATCGAGGATCCTGCCGAAATACAAAAGTTCCTGTCCGAGGGCAGTGTAGACTTCCGGCGGCTGTGTGAGCCATATCCTTTCCCCGGCGGGCGCTTCTGCCATACCTGCCTGGATACCGAAACCAATACGCTGTATGTCTATGGTGAGGAAGCGGAGGGCCGTCCCGCCTATTTGAAGGTATTCAAGCCGGGAGAGGAGGAATAGACAACTGCCAGTTTGTAGATTAAGGAGGAAAACAGTATGGGACTATTTTCAAAAAAGCCAAAGGAACCTGAGTACGATGCAGTGGACTGTGAGAGAAAGAAAAAAAGAATGAGGGAGGTTTTTAACGAAGCGATTTTAGCTTAGTCCTTGTGCAGATAGATGCAGCCTTAGAGAAACATTCAGACCCGTTTTATGTTGATATAGACAACGTAGGCAATGTTTCTTATGACCCCAAGGCCCATCAATTATGTTTCGAGTATAAAAAAGGCTCAGAAGATTTTGGAGAATTGCTGAATATCGGCGGAACAAGTTCTAAAACTTTGTATGGGCCAAAAAACATACACCAGCCGGACGAAATTGAGAGACTTCTTGATTTTGCGGAAGCGTTTCGCGTAAAGCTGGAACAAAGAGGATATAAGCTGGATAAGTGGAAAAGGCAAAACCTCTGCGGCCACCATATATATGAAAAGGTTTTTGAAATGTCACAGAATTGTGACATTTCAAGGGTGAAAAACCAGCGACCCGTGACATTTCTGTGAGAATTGGCTGTTATGATAGCGGCATCACAGAAAGGATGGTGCTTACCATGAGCATTTTGC
>VSOB01000106.1 GCA_009774625.1 Lachnospiraceae bacterium | reverse complement strand
AGATATTATGAATCCCTGGATGCTGCTTAGGCATTGATATCCTTGTAAAAAAAGTGTCAACCAATATTGACAATATCCTTTTGTGCCTGCCGGCACAAAAGGAAACGGCGGGAGTTACCCGCAGAAAGGAGCGCGGCGCGTGGCAATCTACCATTGCAGTATCAAAGTCATATCCCGCGGCAAGGGCAAGTCCGCTGTTGCCGCCGCCGCTTACCGGGCGGGGGAGAAAATCACAAACCAGTTTGACGGAATGACCCACGACTACCCCCACAAGGGCGGTGTCGTCCATACCGAGATTTTACTACCCGACCACGCCCCCGCTGATATACGGACAGGGCGGTTTTGTGGAATGAGATTGAGAAAATCGAGAAAGCGAAAAACGCCCAACTTGCGCGGGAGATTGAAATTGCCTTGCCCCGTGAACTGACGAGGGAGCAAAGCATTTCCCTTGTCCGCGGGTATGTGAAACGGCATTTTGTGGCGGCGGGATAGTCAATGCCTATCACCACCGCCCTGTTTTTGTTTTTTATCAGCCCGACAAATTGAAATCTGTCAACCCATCTTATTAAAAACAACCGTTTGTTCTTTTATCGATATTTTTCCTACTTGATAGCCGTACTCTGTAAGTTCCTTTTTGTATTTTAGAAAAGAGTGGTCTATCGGTATCCCTGCAATATTCTGTATTTCTTCAAAGCTCAATTTAAAAGACTGACTTCCATTATTTTTCACGTATTCCCATAAAGCGCCGTATTTGCCCATTGTGTTTTGCTCCTTTTAAATCCCGATTTATCAGTTTGTAGTGGGGAGAATTATACCATACCCAATTACGAAAAACAATCCTCGTTCTATGTCCGTTCCGACTATCCAGACCGTCAATGGGCGAGTAGTATTTTTTCGCAAAGTGCTTGAAAAAATCTCCACTCATAAACCCTTGACCGTCTGGATTTTTGCCGTTGCCATTTCGCCGACGAAAACGGGGAACAGGATTTAACAATCCTGCCCCACCCGCGAAAACGGCTTCTAAACGTCCACAGGCGCGTTTTGCGCCCCTTTTCCTGCCCCGTTTCCCGCCGCACTAACAAGGGCTTGCGTCAATAACTCAAAAAAGCACTTGACAAAACGCTTCATGGGCCGCATAAGACTTCAGATTCAGGATATGGGGATAAAAAGTCGGCGGATTCTGAAAGATCTCCTATTCCGTCTTTAAAGAAGTGATAAACGCCCAGTACAGCGGGAACAGAAATACACACAGAAGCAGCAGCGCCGCCAAACTGAGCAGGATATTCTTTTTTCGTTACTTTCTTTTCCTCGTTCATTCCTCTCCCTCCCCCTTCGTAGTGGCTTTTATATAAAAGACTCCCACGATCAGCAAAATCACCAGCAGGACATTGGCTACCGCAGAACCTTTGCTGTATTTAAACATTTCAAAGGACAGCTTGTAAGATTATGTGGACAGCATATGTGTGGAATTGACCGGGCCTCCACTGGTCATCGCATAAACCAGATCATACACTTTAAACGTATAAATAAAGCCGAGTGGAAATCAGAATCATATTAAAAGGAATCCCGATCCATACATTGGCGCAAATCAGGGCAAACATTGCCGTAGCCGGTGTGGTCAGCCACTCTATGTTCTCACTGATCAGGTGAAGGCTTCTCAGAATATAGTTGATCACGTCGGTATCCGTTGCAAACAAAAGTCGGCAGGACAAACAGGATTCCCACATTATCATAGCGGAATATTTTTTTATCCCCATCATGTACCTCCTTTTGGCCATAAAAATCGCTGCTACACAGGCTCCTTGTGTATACTCTGTACAGCAGCGATTTCTTTTTTCTATTTTACAATACCGTCAATGGTTGTCTGGGCGTCTGCGGCCGCATCCTACGGCGCTGCAGTTCCTGTAATCACCTGGTTAAATACCAGTGAAATCGCATCCGATACGCCGGGCCATTCAGTCAAAGGTCCTCTTGGTATTGCATAATTCAGTTCCTCTGCAAACGGTGTATACGGAGAATCTGCTGCAAACTGATTTTCTGCAATCGTCTTATCCGCAGAGATATAGCCAAACTTATCCATCAGAAATTTTACTTTTTCTTCAAAAGTGGCGCAGGCCAGAAAATCCAAAGTGATATGATACCTCAAAAGTATTTATTCCTGGGTAAAGAAATATGATGCGAATGGAAAAGCCGGCTTAGCAGATAAAAGAGGATACCATAAAACAGATGACGAAGCAGATGAACTGGAACGCTTAAAACATGAAAACCCTACGCTTAAAGCGTCAGTTGGAAGAAAAGGATATGGCAGTTGAACTGTTAAAAAAAGTGAAAGAATTCGAAAGGATGTGAGGCTTGGCAAAGTACGCCATGAATCTAACTATTCAGCGATCAGATATTTCCACACAGAGAAGGGTTGGAGTATAGAATGGATGTGTAAACAGCTTGAAATATCAAGGGCAGCCTACTATAAATGGCTGCATAGGGAAGTCCCTGATGCAGAGTGCGAGAATATCAGACTCACAGAACTGATTAAAGAGTATGATGAACGTTTTCATCATATATTGGGTTTTTAAAATCCCCGGGGAAACAAAGAAGTTATGTCTAAGCGCTATTTTAGATTTGTATGACAGGTATCCTGTAGCTTATGTTATCAGTTCAGGAAATGAAGCAATCCATGTCCAGGGTTAGACACTGTATTGATAATGGACCAACAGAAGGATTCTGGGGAATAATAAAGCCAGAAATGTATCAGATGTACGAGATAACTGACGAAATTTCATTAAGATATGCAGTTAAAGATTATCTGCGCTTTTACAGTGAGAAACGCCTACAGGACAGATACCACTGCAAAACACCATTAGAAGTACGTCAGGAAGCACTGGCTTCTGATATGCCTATAGAATACCCTATCCCAGAAAACAAACGAATAAGCAAATATAAAGAGAAATGGTGTTCGTAAAAAAATGCCTGAATCTCAAATCGAAATACAGGCATTATTTACACTAAATTATAGATATTTCACTTGTCTACTTGACAAGGGCATATCAGGTATTTCAAAACCGCCGTTTCATTTGCAGATAGCCGACTTGTTTCAACAGCGGTCTTTACAGCATATCATGTGCTTTGCTATTTCTTTGACACTGACGCAAATCATTGAGAAAGCATCCTACTTTTCCTCGACAATTCTCAAATCCCACGGGGCAATATGGATTGGCCCCTGGTTCTTGATTTCACTTCCAGACAGCAGTTCTACACCATCAGAGAAGCGATTGCTGGTGGTCTGTTCTTCAGCGGAGTAATTGAGGTAATATCGAACGGTTTTTCCAGAACTATTGACACCCTTCCGCACAATTAAAGGAAACTTTTCTTCAGCCATTTCCACCATCGCATCACGCATGGCGGCGTTCAAAACCTTTTCCAGCAGGCTGTTGCTGAACATGCATCCCAGGTAAACAGCAACACCATTGCCATAGTGGTTTTTTGTGATGGCCGCATACTCTTTCCAGTTATAGTGCTCGTAAGACGCGAGGACCTCTGCGCTGTCCGGGATCAGCAGCTCCATGAATGTTTTGACTTCGCAGGCATCAGATGTACCGATGATCCTGCCAGACAGCTTTACATTTTGGGGGAAGGTGAATTGGTGATATTTCACACCCAGACACTTGGACAGCAAATGTGGCTGAACTTCATGGCTCACCTTCACATTTTCATTGGTGAAGCCGGTTTTAAAGGTGGCTACCAGATACCCGCCGTTCTCCACATAGCAGTTCAACCTGTCTAACAATTCATCTGAGGCAGTATAGAGTGCCGGAACAATGATGGCTTTATAGTCGCTAAAGTTTTCAGATTCTGGCCAAACAAAGTCACATTCTACATTCAAATGGTAAAGGGCATCATAAATCCAACGAACCACATCGTTATAACCGATGCCGCTGTTGCCAGCCGCTGTTGCTTCAATGCCGAACCACTTTAGAGCAGTCAAAGCCTCATTACTGACAAGAATCAATCTTTCCATTTCAGCCCTTGCGGAAGCGAAAGTTGCATGTGCGTAATAGTTCAGCGTCATGGTGATGTTGGAATGTCCCATAATATACTGTAGCGCTTTCGGGTTCATGCCCGCATTGGCTAAGTTGGTGCAGAACGTATGGCGCAGGGTGTGGGGTGTCATTACTTTGG
>VSOB01000105.1:1207-4248 GCA_009774625.1 Lachnospiraceae bacterium | reverse complement strand
TGGGCTTTGTCAGAGGTTAGGGAAAAAGTTTATAATTTTCAAAAATTACCTCTTGACAAAAGTCACTTCATAACGGAAGTATAGTGTTCGACCTGAACCTCGTAACTCGACTCCTGCTCCTCGTATTCCGTGGATACACGACAATAAGCCGCAACCCGAATCTTCTGTACTTTTTGTGTTGTTTTCTGCGTCCCGATGGTACGCTTTGCAGGGATAACCGTAATGTTTTGTGCCATTCCCATCAGCTACTCACCTCATTTCTTATCTGACTGTATGCATATTCTGCCTGCTGGATCGGGTCTTTATATTTCTGCGCTATCTTCAAAGTGGTAAAGTTGGTATATACTTTTGCTTCAGGAAGGGATTTCTTCACCCTGTCATTCCTGCCAAGCATCTTCTCCCGTCGCAGACGTTCCTTCTCAATCCGATTCGCTGTCTCCTTGCTCAGGATTGCCGGGTAAAACTCATCCCCCAGGTACCTCTCATTCTGTATCATGCGCTTGACTCCGCAATGACTCATGAAAAGCCCGACATCCTCTGCCGCCGCCATGAAGGACATACCTCCAAGGTAATTCTCACATATCTTTCGTATCTGCTCCGCTTTTTCTTCGTTGACAACAGCTTTGCCGTCAACAATGTCATAACCGTATGGTGTGTGCCTCATCAGTCTATCCTTTCCCGGAAGATGGGGCCGCACTTCATAGCAAAACCAATCTCCGTTCTTCCGTAAATCACAATTTGGTCAACGTGTTCCGTAAATAGTTCCGGCTCAAACTCTGTGATCATCAGTCCTTTAGCTGTGTACTTAAGAAGCTTCGAAAGTGCTTCCTGCTGCTCATGGCTGCCGCTCACCTGAGTTGTGAGCGAATCCTTTTCCGCTTTCAATCTGGTGTCATCTTCATTAAGGGCTTCATTCTCTTCTGTGTACACTGCTGGATCAAGAAGTCCTTTGGTGAAAAACTGTAATATCTGCTGTCTGCGCTCCATGTTCTTTTCAATCTGTCCATCAAGTTCATTGATCGCTGAAAGCACTTCGGTACTCCGGCATGCCTTGAACATCTCTGAGAGTGGAACCAGTACCTTGTTTCTTCCGAAGGTTAGCTTATTCATCATGGTAACAAACGCTCCCTTAATCGGCTCCTCTGGAACAGTTCGCATGCTGCAGGTATCCTTATCTTTCACATGGGTGTTGCAGGAATATCCAAAGTATCTGGCGAGCTTCACCCTCTTAAACTTACCGCCACACTCGCCGCAGATAATCCTTCCTGAAAAAGCGTAGCGATTCTGATATTTTGCTTCACCCTTCTGTATGCCCTTCTCTTTACCATTCAATTCAATAATGGCATTTGCTGCTTCAAATACTTCATGACTTATGATTGGCTCGTGATGGTCTTTAACCAGGTACATATTCTTCTCCCCCCCCGCTTAATATGCCGTGTAAAGCTGTCGTCCGTGAATGTCTTTTGCAGGATCGCATCTCCAGTGTACTTCTCATTCCTGATCATGCTGTTGATAACATGCCCTTCCCAGCGGCCACCGCGTTTAGAAGGAATCCCCTTCTTGTTTAGTTCCTTCGCCACAACCGCCGGAGTCTTACCAGCAAGAATTTCAGAAAAAATCCAGCGCACTGTTTCAGCCTTTTCTCCATCAATTACCATTTTGCCGTTTACATTTTCATAACCGTAGGGAGGATAACTGATCTTGAATGTTCCATTCTGGAAGCGCTTCTGTATGCTCCATTTGCTGTTCTCAGCTATGGAGTGGGACTCGCTCTCCGCAAGACTTGAAAGAATGGAGAGCAAAAGCTCGCTCTCCATCTTGCCGGTATCAATATTCTCTTTCTCGAAGAAAATGTATATCCCCATGCTGCAGAGCTTGCGGACGACCTCAATACTGTCGACCGTATTCCTTGAAAACCGGCTGATGGACTTTATGATGATGTAATCGATAAGCCCTCTCTCACAGTCAGAAATGAGTTGCAACAGTCCGTCGCGCTTTGCCAGCTTTGTGCCTGTGATCCCTTCGTCAAAGTACAGTCCGGCATACTCCCAGTCAGGTCTTGCCTTGATGTAAGTTTCGTAATGGTTCTTCTGTGTATCAAGGCTGAGAAGCTGTTCTTCAGAATCTGTCGATACTCTGGCGTATGCAGCAACCCTGAGTTTTTTCTTATCACTTGACTTTGCCGCCTCGATTTTTGTTATCCGTTTCACTGTCTCGCCTCCTTTCAAATCGGGGTAGTGTATCTATCACTCTGAACGCCTGAATAAGCAAGGAGACTGTCCGAAAAATAAGAAAAAATAGCGTAGAAAATACCGCCAGAAACTTGTCTATATGTGACAATCTGGCGGCAGGAGTATTTTTTCGTATACTGGCCGGAAAGAAAACCATTTTCAAAAGAAAAAGGCATGTATCAGGTCAAAATCATCTCCATTAGTCCGTTTACCCCAAGGAGGTTTACCACTCTTCGGAAATTGTAGGCAAGGAAAGAAAGCCCCATTTCAGCGGCTGCCTTCTGCTTTCCTTTTGTCAGCAGATAACCAGCTCCGTGCCATCTTTTCACTGTTCCATATGGATGTTCAACCACAGTGTTCCGCTTCCGTAAATGCTGCTGGTTGGGGTAGAACCGCAGGATCACCCATTCGTCCCATGAACTTTCTTCTTCGGATAACGTGATCACTTTGAACCGGCGGCTCGTCTTCCGGACAATTCTGTTTTCCCTAGCTTTTTCATAAAAGGCTTCTTCTTTCCGTGTTTCGCCCTCTTTGAATGAGACGATCCGTCTTTTATGAAGTGTACATTTGTTGGGGCATTTCAAACAGGCTGAAAGTCTGTGATACCTGCGGATGCAGGGATCTTTTTTGCCATTCGGGTGGCCCGGACCTGCGTAGAACAGCGTCTGACCCATCGGGCAGATAACTATGTCTTTTTCAATATCGCGCTCAAAATATGGATGTAACGGTGGTTCCCGCCTGACTTCCACAGGCGCTTTCTCCAATCCGCCCTGTGCTTTCATTTCTGCATAGGAAACCACTTCCCCGGTT
>VSOB01000105.1:0-1107 GCA_009774625.1 Lachnospiraceae bacterium | reverse complement strand
TTCCCCGGTTACTTCTGTATCGGTTTTCTGGAACCGGAACATCCTGCTTTTCTCGCCTTTATTTGGATGCGTTGTAGGAGTATCCCCATTTAAAAGGCACTGCAGGATTTCTTCATCGTTGCTGTATCCTCTGTCCGCGATACCTTCAAGGTTTTCCACTCCTAATGCGGCTTTTGAGGCATTGATACCGTCTCCAAGCAGATGCCAGTCCGTGCATTCACTCGTTACATCATAATGAACAATCAGATGGTTTTTCGCTTCTACCGCAGTCTGCACATTGAAGCTTGGCCGGATGCCGTCCCTCGTTTTCATAAGACGGTTTTCCGGATCGGTAGTGCAAATGTGGTTCTCCCCGCTACCTGCCATCTGTTCCAGTGCTTCAGTCAGCTGGGCTTTGCGGCGTTCCAGATAATCCAGCACACCGACGATGTCTTCTTTTGTCAATGCACCCGGCCTGGATTCGGCGGCATCTGCTTCATCCAGTTCTTTCATGTACCTGCTGATTTTTTCTTCCACATCCAGAAGAACCTTCTTGGCATTGCTGCTGACATAACTTTTATTGTCAGCATTTACCGCACGGAATTTTGACCCGTCAATTACGACTGATTCATGCGAAAGCAGCCCCGCTTTGTTGCACAGCCTCACAAATGCCCTGAACACTTCCCTGATTGATTTCGCATTGTCTTTCCGAAAGTCTGCAATGCAACGGAAATCCGGGACAACCTTCCTGAGAAGCCACATCAGTTCCACATTCCGGGATGCCTCCTTTTGCAGCCGCCTGAAGGAACGGATGTGGTTCAGGTAGCCATACATATACAGCTTCAGCATACCGCGGGGATCATAACCGGGACGGCCTTCTTTTGCAGGATCCGCTTTGAAGCCCATGAGGGATATATCCAGTGAATCGATAAATGCATCGATGGCACGCACCTCATTATCCCCTCCAACATAATCATCGAGGGTATCAGGCAGTAGAATTACCTGATTCCGATCCGCTCCTTGAATGTACCCCATGCCTGCGTCCTCCATTGTGGTTTTGTTGACTTAATGATACCATATCCCAAACCTTGACTCCATGTTTTCCGGAGTTTTCGGACAGTCTGCAAG
>VSOB01000104.1 GCA_009774625.1 Lachnospiraceae bacterium | reverse complement strand
TGCCGATGTGGCTCAATTGGCAGAGCAGCTGATTTGTAATCAGCAGGTTATCGGTTCGAGTCCGATCATCGGCTTATGGATGGATTCCCGAGTGGCCAAAGGGGACAGACTGTAAATCTGCTGCAAATTGCTTCGGTGGTTCGAATCCACCTCCATCCATTTGTTCATAAAAGGAACAATAATTTTATAACGCGGGGTGGAGCAGTCTGGAAGCTCGTCGGGCTCATAACCCGAAGGTCACAGGTTCAAATCCTGTCCCCGCTATTCAAATGCCCAGATAGCTCAGTTGGTAGAGCAGAGGACTGAAAATCCTCGTGTCACTGGTTCGATTCCGGTTCTGGGCATTTTGTTTTGCCTGTTCGTTTATTGGATAAATATATAGTATGGGACACTAGCTCAGGTGGTAGAGCACTTGACTTTTAATCAAGTTGTCGGGGGTTCGAGCCCCCCGTGTCTCATGTTTTACAGATACAGGGAAATCATAAGAAAGTTATGATTTCCCTGTGTTTTTGCCGTCATCTTTCTTTGTTCCATTCATAGTCTGCCATTGACTACTTTCGGCAGAAATAATCATTTCTATATTTTTTACAAATAAATTTTCTATCGTTTCATCGCTTTCATTATAGGGATATGATTTGGTCAGGTATAAATATTTCTGGTGCTTCAGCAATTCGCAGGTGGTACGATAATGTATCCAGTTTTCATGATATTTGAACAGTTTGGTCACGGATTCAATGATGGTAATAACTGCACCAAAAAGACCGATTATAAATGCGATTGAGACCGATTGCCCTGCATAAGAAGATAATAAAGGAATCAAAGCAGCAAGTATGATTTCTGCAATTTGATAGGTTTTAAACATAGTCTGACAATGTCTGGCTTTTTGGCTGTACCATTTTATTTCATCATCTAACCGGGTTTGCATGTATTCCTGAATATTGATAAGATCCCCTCCCGCTTTTTCCGCTTTTGTCCGGTTGAAGCAAAGCGGTTTTTTATCTTAATTGGTATTATTTTACTATATTTTGTTTGTTTATGCGAGATATTTTAGAAGAAATGTTCTGAATATCTGCCGCATATGTAATCCGGAAGGATTGACAGAAGGCATCCGGCTGTGATAAAATCCCGGAAAATGACAGGGGAGGAAAAAGATGAAAGAATACATAAGCAGGGAAGATGCGTGGAATTTACTGAAAACCTACAATCAGGAAGCCTTTCATCTGCAGCATGCATTGACCGTGGAGGGTGTGATGCAGTGGTATGCGCAGGAGCTGGGATATGGAGAGGATGCGGAGTATTGGGGGATTGTGGGACTTTTGCATGATATTGACTTTGAGCGGTATCCGGACCAGCATTGTACGAAGGCTTCGGAGTTGCTTTCAAATGCCGGTGTTGGCGAGGATATGATCCATGCGGTATGCAGTCACGGTTATGGGCTGACGGTGGATGTGAAGCCGGAACATGAAATGGAAAAAGTACTGTATGCCGTGGACGAGCTGACCGGGTTGATCTGGGCGGCAGCGCTGATTCGACCGTCTAAAAGTGTACAGGATATGGAAGTAAAATCCTTAAAGAAAAAATATAAGAGTGCCGGTTTTGCGGCAGGCTGTTCCAGAGAGGTGATCGAAAAGGGCGCAGATATGCTGGGATGGGAGCTGCAGGATCTGTTGGAGAAAACGCTGCATGCGATGCAATATTGTGAACAGGCGGTGCAGGATGGGATGCAACAGGTGCAGTAAGCATAAGGAGAGGACGGATGCCGGAGCGGTTTGCAAGGACAGAGCAGTTATTTGGCAAAGAGAATATGGGGCGCCTTCAAAAAGCAAAGGTGGCGGTATTTGGTGTCGGAGGCGTAGGCGGCTATGTGGTGGAAGCGCTGGCCAGAAGCGGCGTGGGTACGCTGGATTTGATCGACAATGATATTGTCTGTGAAAGTAACATCAACAGACAGATCATTGCCACCGCCAAAACGGTGGGCCGGTATAAGGTGGATGTGGCAAAGGAGCGGATCGAAGAGATCAATCCGGATGCGCTTGTGCATACTTATAAACTTTTTTACCTGCCGGAAACTGCAGAACAGTTTGACATTTCCGGGTATGACTATGTGGTGGATGCCATTGACACCGTGGCTGGGAAACTGACGTTGGCGCAGCAGGCGGCGCTGTATGAGATACCGCTGATCAGTTGCATGGGGACAGGCAATAAGATGGACCCGTCTGCGTTCCGGGTGGCAGATATTTCCGAAACTTCGGTCTGTCCACTGGCCAGGGTGATGCGCAGAGAATTGAAAAAGAGAGGCATCCGTCATCTGAAGGTGGTGTATTCCCCGGAAGAGCCGATGGCGGTATTTGTAAAATCAGAAGCAGACATGGAAAGGGAGAATGGATCAGAGGCAGCCCAGTGCCGGAAAAAGCGTCCGCCTGGCAGCAATGCTTTTGTACCTGCAGCAGCAGGAATGGTGCTGGCCGGTGAGGTAATCAGGGCTCTGCTTCTGCCCGATGACGGCTGAATAGGCGACAGGAGGGGAGCGAAAAGCCAAAAGTGTTAAAATTCGGAAAAAATTCCAGTATTATTTTATTTCTTTTTATTGTCTTTATATGCAAAAGCATATAAAATAGAAAACAGAAATACATTTAAACTGGGTGATTCATTTGAAAAAAGAAAAAGCAAAAGCGAAAAGCAAAAAAAGATATTATATTGGCGGAATTGCTGTGATAAGTGTATTGGTACTGATTTATCTGGCCGTTTCGCTGTTTTTTATGAACCGTTATTATCCGGGAACGATGATAGGGGATTTTTCCTGCGGCGGCATGACGCAGGCGGAAGTAGAAGGAATGATCAGAGACAGGGCCAGAGGGTATACGCTGACGATTGAGGGAAGAGAAGAAACGGAAGCAGCGTTGGCTGCCTCTGAGATACAGCTTCAGTTTGTGTTGGATAATACTTTACAGGAAATTATTGACAGGCAGAACGGATTTGCATGGCTGCCATCTCTCTGGCGCACTATACAATATGAGCTGCCTGTGACGGTAAGCTATGACGAAGCGTTACTGCAGGAAAAGATGTCAGGGATGCTGCTGTTTCAAAAAGAAAATATGCGCAGCCCTTCCAATGCATACATTGGGGAATACGATCAGGAAATCGGTATGTATCCGATCATAGAAGAGGATAAAGGGACTGTGATCAGCAGGCAGAAAGCAGAGTCGGCCATCGTGGATGCCATAAAACAAATGGATGAAGTGCTTGTGCTGGATGAAGCAGGCTGTTATATGGACCCGGAGATAGGGAAAGACAATGATGCACTGGTGCGTTTTTGCAGTAGACTGAATCGCTTTGTATCCAGCAGGATCGTGTATGACTGGCATGGCATGGAAGAAGTGGTGGACGGCAGTTTGATTCATGAGTGGCTGGATATTGACAGAGAGCAGCAGACTGTGGCCATCAATGCAACGGCGGTGCGGGAATACATCAACAGCCTGTCCAAGAAGCATGATACGTTTGGCAAAGAGAGGGAATTTCGGACCAGTGAAGGCAGAAAGATCACTTTAAAACCCGGCAGCTACGGATGGCGGGTGGACCGGGCCAAGGAAACGGAAAAGCTGATCAAGCTGATCCGCGCAGGCAGTCACGTAAGCCGGGAACCGGAGTACCTCTATACAGCGGCGGCAAAGGGTGAGAATGATATCGGGGATTCTTATGTGGAGATCAATTTAAGCGCCCAGCATCTGTATCTGTATGTGGAAGGAAAGCTGATTACAGAAAGTGATTTTGTATCAGGCAATGTGGCACGGGGATTCAGTACGCCGGACGGCGTCTATGGGCTGACCTATAAGACATTGAATGCCACACTGAAAGGACAGGGATATGCTTCGCCGGTGGATTTCTGGATGCCGTTTAACGGCAATATCGGGATGCATGATGCAAGCTGGAGAAAGCAGTTCGGCGGTAGTATTTATCTGCGGAATGGTTCGCATGGATGTATTAACCTTCCCAGGGAAGCGGCCGAAACAATATATGAACAGGTATATAAGGGATTTCCGGTAGTCTGCTATAAGGATGAGGCTTCTGTGAAGCCTTCGCAAAAAGGTACCGGAGAAAAAGGCAGCGGACAGACTGACCAAAACCAGGTGCCGGGTACCGGAGACGGCACAGACATCCAGCCGGGAGTAAACGGATTGCCGACGGATCCCAATACGGGACTGCCAGGTGTGATCGATCCGGGTACAGGATTGCCGGGCACAGTGATCGATCCCAATACGGGCCAGCCGGGCGCTGTGACTGACCCGAATACGGGCCAGCCGGGCACTGTGACTGATCCGAATGCAGGCCAGCCGGGCGCTGTGACCGATCCGAATGCAGGCCAGCCGG
>VSOB01000103.1 GCA_009774625.1 Lachnospiraceae bacterium | reverse complement strand
ATCATTGCGATTATCGCAATCGTTCTGACAACCATACTCTTTACCACGATCTTCACCCTTGGGTCTGGCCTGATGGATACTGTTCACGATCAGAACATCCGTAAGGCCGGAGGTGAGGGGCAGGCGGTCTTAAACTATATCAGCGATGAAGTTTACAACGATATAGCGGAAAGTCCCCTGATTGACCGTATTGCCTATACAAAGGCGGTGTCCTACCGGCTGAAAAATCCGGGCTTGGAGCGTTGGAGGTCTGACCTGTGGTATATGGATGATACCGCTCTGGAATTTGCCCGCTACACCCCCACAACAGGCCACCGGCCCGAAGCGGAAAATGAGATCATCGCGGACACAAAGACAATGGACGCTCTGGGCGTACCGGCACAGATCGGGGAAACCGTTTCTCTAACCTATGAGATAAAAGGGAAGTCATACACCACCGATTTCACCCTCTGCGGCTTTTGGGAAACGGACAGCCTGAGCAACATCGGGCGGCTGATCGTGTCGAAAGCCTTTGTGGATGCTCATTCGGATATTTTGACCTATACCTATCCTGTGGACAATGACTATTCCGGTGTTGTCTCCGCATATGTGATGTTCAGAGGGCGGGGCGATATAGAATCCCAGCTCCACCGGCTTCTTTCCGAAACCGGCTATACTTGTGACACGATGGGCGGCAGCAAGGAGGACGGCAATTATGTGATCGCCCGTGTCAGTCCGGCCTATCAGAGGGGCGTGTTAACGGACAATCCCGCCATGCTGATTTCTGGCATCGTTGGCGCCCTGCTGATTGTCGTAACAGGATATTTGATTATCTACAACATTTTTCAGATATCTGTCATTCAGGATATTCAGTCCTATGGACAGCTAAAAACGCTGGGGACAACAAAGCGGCAGATCAAGCGGCTGATAGGCCGGCAGGCGCTCCGGCTGTCCCTGATTGGTATTCCCATCGGCCTGCTGGCGGGCTTCTTCATTGGCCGGGTCTTGGTGCCCTTCCTGATGAACGGAACGAGTTATACCGCAGATGCCGGTATTAAAGTAACGGTAAATCCTCTTATCTTCATCGGTTCCGCCGCTTTCGCTCTTTTCACTGTCTTTGTCAGCGTCCGTAGGCCTGCTAAGATTGCCGGTACAGTTTCCGCAATCGAGGCAATCCGCTATACGGAGAATGATACGGCGGCATTTGGAAAGCGCAGAGACAAGGACAAGAAATCGACCCACGGCGCGAAACTCCACTTCATGGCTTTGGCAAACCTGGGCCGCAACCGCAAGCGTACTATGCTGGTGATTGTGTCCATGTCATTGAGTTTGGTGCTGTTCAACACAGTATTCACACTGTCCAGCGGCTTTGATATTGACAAGTATATTGCAAAATTTATGGATACAGACTTTGTGATCTCTACCGCAAGCTATTTCCAGTTCCGATTTGAAAAAAGCGAAAGTGACCTTTCGGAGAATTTTATCGAAGCTGTCAAACAAAATGAAGGTTTTGAGGATGGCGGCAGGCTCTATACCTCCCGTATGCTGGAAGAACCGTTTTCCACAGAACACAATGCCTTTTTCAGCTATAACAAAGATCAGAATGGAAATCCCTTTGTAAGTCTGTATGGCGCGGACGATTTTCTGTTAAACGGTATGGAGGCCGCAGAAGGAACGATTGACCTGGAGAAACTGAAAACAGGAAAGTATATTCTGCTGAGCGTAGAATGTACTGACGATGGGACTGTCATAGATAACCCCAATATTAGCATCGGTGATACGGTACGGATTAACCACCTGACAATGAACGGCCTTTCCTCTACCATTGACGGCAGCTATGATTTTATCATCATGGCAAAAGTCCGGGCTAACGAGAACACGGCTACCACCCGCAACACAGGAGAAGCCCGGTTTTACCTCCCAACAGAAGTCTTCCTGCCGCTGTGTGATAACCCTCATCTGGTCAGCTTCCCCTTTGATGTGAAAGAGGGAACAGAAGCTGAAATGGCAGAGCTTTTGAACAGCTATATCAACAGTGTGGAGCCAAGTATGGATTTTGAATCCAAGGCGACCTATACCAGCTCTTTTGACGACCTTACTTCCCTTATCATCACCATCGGCGGGGCGTTGAGCATCATCATCGGAATTATCGGTATCGCGAACTTTGTCAACTCTGTCCTAACAAGCGTTATCACCCGAAAAAAAGAATTTGCCATGCTGCAAAGCATTGGCATGACCGGGAAACAGTTAAAGTGTATGCTCTCCTTTGAGGGGCTGTATTACGCCGTGGGAACGATCATCACGTCGGCTGTCCTTGGTGTGCTATTTTCTGTGGTAGTCGTAAAGGGGATTTCCAGCGGGATTTGGTTCTTCACCTATCAATTTGTCATGTGGCCTATGCTGGTGATCTATCCGTTCCTTATCCTTCTGACCGTGGCAATACCGGCGCTTTTGCACCGGCAAATTGCTAAAGCCAGTATCATAGAGCGGTTGCGGAAAAATTAAGTTTTATCCATGGAAGCCTGGAGCAACTTGCTCCCGGCTTCCAAATGTCACGAACCTGTGACATTTGAGGCCACTATTCTGCCGGGATGGTGGGAAGCGGTGACATTCCTGTGATATTTGCGATTTAGAATAGAAGTTAATAAAAGCCAAGCCTGCCCAGCGGCAGAAAAGAAAAAACCGCTGTTGGGCAGCCCCTTTCATATGCACATAATTATTTCCTGCGGCGGTTCAAAAATTAAAGCCGCCGTTCTTTTATCCCCCAAAAGAATAATGCGGCAACGCTGACAGGCGCGGCGGCTGACAGGAGGCAGTCGCCATGAAAAGCATAGTTATTCGACAAAATCTGACGAGGCTTGACTCATCAAAAAAAGCCCGTCCTCCACCCCTAGGTACTTCGGTTATGAGTATGAACTATACACAGCTATAAACTACTATTCTATTCCAACTCCCAGCCCGGTAGGTCTGCGGCCTATTGGGCATTTTTTGACTTTTCCAACGATATTTACCGATCAAGGAAAATCAAAAGAGCTTTTTAACATACAGCAGATGCCCTTGCCTGTATCATGTCATCCAAAAGAGAAATAACCATTACTATTTCCTCAAAAAGCAGATTAATCCCTTTCGTCATTTAAGTTATACAATCCATCGGTTTGACAGCATTCGTTTTCCATATCCACCCGGATGTCGTCCTCCCCCAATCCCCCATATCGTTTCCAGTCAATCTCGCCACAAAACGATATGGAGATATATACCATGTACCAGCAGTGCATTTTTTACCACAAGACGAAGTATTCTTTAGGCGCAAAAAAATTTCACAACTTTTTTCGTAAAGACCAAGATTCACCTGCCCTTTACCCGATACCATTGGTTTCAGAGAGCGGCGGGAAGGGGGTCAACGCATGAGTTATGCAGAACGCCGGGAAGCGATCCTGGAAGTGCTGTGCATAAGGCGGTACGATACATACCGCAACCTGGCATTTGAATTTCATGTTTCGAGAGAAATCATCTGGCAGGATATAGCTGTCCTCATATGTTCCTGCCCCATTGAAACGGTACGCGGTCGGTATGGCGGCGGCGTCAAGATTGCGGACGGATTTTATCTTTACCGTAGGAAGCTGACAGCGCGGCATCCTGACGATAAGCACAAGCTGATTATCAACGAGGAAACCGCGCCGGTTGTCCGGCGCATGTTTGAAATGTGCGCGGCAGGGATTGGGGCAAGGAGCATTGCAACAACCCTGAAAAACGAGGGTATCTTATCCCCCAAAGAATACACACGTTTCCGCAAACATAACCCGGAGTGTGACGGAGAATTTGAACGCTGCCATTTCAGACACAGACTTATGTACAGTTCATGCCGCAAAACGAAATTTATGTAGGGAGCATGGTACAGGGCTGTTTTACCGCGAAGCCTGCGGAACATCCATGAAGTCGGGCGTCAGTCAGCAGAAGTATTTTTACTATATGTGTGGGCGCAGTCAGGCGATAGGGACAGTAGCCTGTTCCAGCCACTACATCAACCGTGACACGCTTTATCAGGTGATTCAGGAGGACATTCAGCGTAATGCCAAGCTGTTCAGCGAGGATACTGAAAAAGCCGCACAGAAACCAATGGAACTCAAATGCGCCGACCAGCAGAAACAGACCGCAACAATGAAGCGCGACCTTGCATCGGCAAAAAAGCGGCTGGCTGACCATATCTTTACCATGTTTATCGCAGACTATGATACGGAACGGGCAACGCTGAAAGCGAACATTGCAGAGATGGAAAAGGTTCGGGATACCAAGACCGATATTGACCGCTTCATGCTTCATGAACTGATTGACCGGATCACGATTTACGAAGCGTCGGGCATGGGCGCTGCCGCAAGGGTAAGGAAAAGCGCATTACCATCTACTACAAATTTGTTGGGGCTATTCAATAAGCAAAAACGGCATCCCCTATGGATGCCGAAAAAAATCACTTGGCTTTACGTCTATTTGTCATATCATCTTCGTGCGACAATCTCAAATATAGGGCGGGGCTGGCTGTACAAGTCTTTTCCGCTTCTTTATAGAAGATAATATTTTTACTTTTATAGCAAGGCTTATCGTTCAAGTTGATGGTGTAAATTTTAATTTTTCTGTGGTAAACTATTTTCATCAAAATCTGTATACTAAGGTGGTGTAATAAATGAAAATTGTACAGGCTACAAATGACAATTTGACAGAGCTAATGTCTTTTTACAGTGTAATGTGTGATGTC
>VSOB01000102.1 GCA_009774625.1 Lachnospiraceae bacterium | reverse complement strand
TGGAAGATATGAGCGGATTAGGACAATCTATTATGTTAGAGGCAATGCAGCAGGGGATGCAGCAGGGGATGCAGCAGGGGATGCAGCAGGGGATGCAGCAAGGGATAGAAAAAGGTTTGCTGCAGTCTATTCAGAACATTATGAAAAACTTGGGTATGTCGGTGGAACAGGCTATGGAAGCAGTCGGGATACCGCAGACAGATCAGGGCAGGTATCTGGAACAGCTGGAAGAGGGAGATCGGAGCTGGAAATCAGAAGATAAAATTTGAAGATTTCGGGGAAAACAGGGAAAACTGTGGGAGAAAACAGTTTTCTCTGTTTTTTGTTATATAGGGCATTCAAAGGATTTCTTATATATATAACTACATATAACAAAACGCTGGATCACAATGCGGCGGTTTGTAGATTTGGCGATGGAGCGTCACGCCGCATTCTTTGTTCTGATTTAGGTTGACAGTACTATAAAAAGTGATATAATGAACATATGAACAATTATTCATATGATAAAATGCGGAAAGGAGATGCAGGATTGAAGGAAGAAGTTGAGGCAGCGGAACAGTGTGAATGCATTCATGTGCACAATGAATTAAAGGAGCGCATTTTCCGGGAAATACCGGAGGATGAAAAACTGGAAGATCTGGCCGCTTTTTTCAAGGTTTTTGGAGATACGACCAGAGTACGGATTTTATATGCACTGCTCTGTTCGGAGATGTGTGTGTGCGATCTGGCGCAGATTTTGCAAATGACACAGTCGGCGATTTCCCATCAGCTTCGTTATTTAAAACAGATGGCGTTGGTAAAAAACAGACGGGAAGGAAAGACAGTGTTTTATTCTCTGTCTGACGGACATATTTCCACCATACTCAGTCAGGGTATGGAGCATATTGAAGAGTAGGGGCAGAGACTGCCAGCGTCGGTCAGGGGAATGGAGACAGTTCTGGAGACGGCAGCCGGACGGAGTTGACGTGCGGTTCTGCGGACAGCAGAAGGATTTTAATTGTAAAAAGAAGAAAGAGAGGAATGGAACATGATAAAAACATATATTCTGGAAGATTTGGATTGTGCACATTGTGCAGGAAAAATTGAAGAGGATGTGGCGAAGCTGACGGGTGTGACAAAGTCTGTGGTAACACTGCTGACGCAGAAGCTGGTGGTGGAGATCGAGGATGACAAGGCAAAAGCGCTTACCAAAGAGATCAAAAAAATTGTGAAGAAGTATGAGCCGGATGTAACAGTCATTGAGAAATAGAGGTGATTGAAACATGACTAAGAAACTGAAAAAAAGGCTGCTTCGGATTATTTGCGGCATGCTTTTGTTTATGGCGGCAATCATATGGGAGCGGGGCTGGGGCGCCATGTACCCCAACAGCGTGCTGTTTGCGTTTCTGGCCGCATTTCTTGTCAGCGGCGGTGATGTGGTCAAAAAAGCAGCCATGAATATTGTCAGAGGGCAGATTTTTGATGAAAACTTTTTGATGACGATAGCCACTGTGGGCGCTTTTCTGGTGGGAGAATATCCGGAAGGAGCAGCAGTGATGCTGTTTTATCAGGTTGGAGAGTGGTTTCAGTCCTATGCGGTGAACAAATCACGGAAATCAATACGGGAGCTGATGGATATACGGCCCGATTATGCAAATGTGGTACGTGACGGAGAGGTGGTCACCGTAGAGCCGGAGGCAGTCAGTCCGGGAGAACGGATTGTCGTCAAGCCGGGAGAGCGTGTACCGCTGGACGGTGTGATTGAAACGGGGAGAACGGTACTGGATACAATGGCGCTGACAGGAGAGAGCCTTCCCAGAGAAGCCGGGGAGGGCGATATGGTGATCAGCGGATGTGTCAATCAGTTGGCTGTGATAGAACTGCGGGTTACAAAAGAATTTGGGGAATCCACAGTTTCCAAGATTCTGGAGCTGGTGGAAAATGCAGGAAGCCGGAAAGCAGAGAGCGAACACTTTATTTCCCGGTTTGCACGGTACTATACACCGGTGGTAGTGTGCCTTGCAGCGCTGTTGGCAATTCTGCCTCCTCTGGTTACCGGTGGGGACTGGTATACCTGGATTTACAGAGCACTGTCCTTTCTGGTGGTTTCCTGTCCCTGTGCGTTGGTAATTTCCATTCCCCTCAGCTTTTTCGGAGGATTGGGCGGTGCGAGCCGGAGCGGTATCCTGATTAAGGGCAGCAATTATCTGGAGGCGCTGTCTAAAACCGAGATCGTTGTTATGGATAAGACGGGGACATTGACCAAAGGAAACTTTGCAGTGAGCCGGATTGTTCCGGCAGGGAAGCCTGAAACGCAGGGAACAAAGAGCGATGACCGCGCTGTGGAAGCGGATGGAGAAGAAGCGCAAAACCGGCTTCTGGAACTGGCGGCTTATGCGGAGAGCGGTTCCAATCATCCGATTTCCAGATCATTGCAGAAGGCTTATGAGCTAAGATGCGGCAAAGAGATAGACAGAAGCCGGATCTCAGAGCTGGAAGATGCGGCCGGTTTCGGAGTCAGCGCCCTGATTGACGGGAAGCGGGTGGCAGCAGGCAATCTGCGTCATATGGAGCAATGTGGGATAACCTGTCCTGTGGCAGAGGCGGTAGGTACTGTGGTGTACGTTGGATGGGAAGGAACTTATATGGGCTATGTGGTAATCGCCGATGAGCTTAAAGCGGATGCCAGAGAGGCAGTGGCCAAACTGTTTGCCTGTGGAGTCAGGGATGTGGTGATGCTGACCGGCGACAGAAAAGAAACAGCGGAAAAAGTGGCAGAGGAAATCGGAATCAGTCATGTCTGCGCAGAACTTCTGCCGGGAGATAAGGTGGAACGGATGGAAGAACTGATGGGGAAAAAATCGGCCGGCGGCCGTCTGGTATTTGTGGGAGACGGCATGAATGATGCGCCGGTACTGGCCCGTTCGGATATCGGCATTGCGATGGGAGGCCTGGGAAGTGATGCGGCCATTGAGGCGGCGGATGTTGTCATCATGACAGACGAACCGGCGAAAATCGCCAGAGCCATTGAAATTTCCAGACGTACACTTGCTATTGTCCGTCAGAACACTCTGTTTGCCATCGGAGTGAAGGCAGCGATCCTGATTCTGGCGGCCTGTGGGGCGGCTTCTATGTGGGCGGCTGTGTTCGGAGATGTGGGAGTGGCTGTGATTGCCATTCTGAACGCTATGCGGGCGCTGAAAGCATGAGTCAGGTATTTTTTCTCGTCAGCCTGACACGGGAAGAACGGAACCGGATGGCAAAGCGTTATCATTTCAGAAAAACGGATCTGTCCAGAATCGAGGTTTTGTATGAAGAGGCATTGCCTTTGGTTCAGGTACAGGTCTGTTATATGTTTCAGAGCCAGACTGTACTGTGTGCCGTTACACTGGGGGAAGGCTTCGACCGGCTTCAGGAGAGATACAGCCAGGCGCAGGCAGTGTCGGATACGTATATACTGGAATGCATCGGCAGTATGCTGCTGGAAAAGGCTTATGAACAGATCGCAGCAGAGGTTTTGCGGGAAACAGGTCAGTTTTTGTGCCGGATGGAATTTCCGGGTTCGGATCTGCCCCTTGCAAAAATGCAGGAAATCTTGCAAAATTTGGCAAAAGAAGAGGGAATCCTTCCTGTTTCCTGCAATGAATATTTTATGTTGTTGCCGAAAAAGAGTGTGGTATTTTTGGGCAGACTGGGAAAAGAGAGGGCGGCCGGCTGTATTTGCACCAATTGTCCCAGGAAAAACTGTGAAAGCAGACAGGCCGACAGGAAAGAGAAAGATGCATTCCGGATGCCGGAGAGGGGAAAGGAGCGGGAGCGGGTATGATCCAGTTATATTATGGAGACGGGAAGGGTAAGACCACGGCGGCTGCAGGAGCATCCGTCCGGGCTGCCGGACGGGGGAGGCAGGTCTGGTTTGCACAGTTTATGAAAGGACAGGAAAGCGGAGAACTGGCGGTTTTTTCCAAAGTGGAGGGGATACGGGTACTTCGGTGCGGCCGTGATTTCCCATTTTTCCGGATTATGACAGAGGCAGAAAAGAAGGAACTGATGCAGATTCACAATAGGATGTTGGAAAAGATATTGACAGCATTACAGAAGGGGCAGACAGATTTTGTCGTTTTGGATGAAATAACCCATGCCTGCCGTTTTGAACTGGCTGATACAGAACTGCTGGAGCGGATACTGGAGTCAGGGAAGGGAGAAGGGACGGAAATCCTTCTGACCGGACGGTCGCCGTCCAGGCATCTGTTGGAAGTCAGTGACTATATTACAGAAATGCAATGTATCCGTCATCCGTATGAAAAAGGGGTTTTGGCAAGACGTGGCGTGGAACTGTGAAAATATATAAAAACAAGAGAAAGCATGTTCTGCAGATTTTTCATTGTCATGGATAAGATGGCAGGGATTTGATTGCTTCAGCGATCATATCCCTGCCATTCTTCTTTTCCCAGCAAGATACATATAGGAACATCCAGAACCTCTGAGAAAGTAAGGAGTTCATAATCTGCCACAACCCGCCCGCCGGTTTCAATCCGGCTGATTGCTTTTTGATTCAGATTTAACCCTCTCAGTTGAACTCTGGCGGCTAACTGTTCCTGTGAAAGTCCGGCGGCTTCCCGGAGTTCTTTTATTTTGCAACCGGAGGCATTGCAGCGGCCGGCTGTGAATTTATACAGTTTCATATGCCCCTGTCTTTCTGATTATGCCAAAGATGAGTAATTATGAATTGACAGTATCACAGTTTGTCGTATATAATTATCCCAAAGATGACTAAGAAAAAATTTAATATTTAAGAGAGAATTTTTTAATAAAATGTGGGTGAGGGAGTTTCTATGAAATTTATTTTTGGCATTTTAGTGGTGATTTCTATTGTTATCATTCTTGCAATTCCGTCGGCAGCGGTGATACTG
>VSOB01000101.1 GCA_009774625.1 Lachnospiraceae bacterium | reverse complement strand
CGCGTTGCCACGCCCACATGGCAAATTCCCACTCCGCACTAACGGGACCGCCCGCACGCACGCGCCACCATAGCCGCACTGGCAACAGCCACTGCATCCGCCCCCATAGCCAGAGCTTTGGCAAAATCAGAAGAAACCCGCAGCCCTCCGGTGATCACCAGCGACATATCTGAACCGACGCTGTCCAGATACTTTCTTGCCCGGTGCAGGGCATAGACAGTGGGCACACTGGTGGCATCCCGAACCAGACGGGGACTGGCTCCCGTCGCGCCTCCTCTGCCATCAATGGTCACAAAATCCGCTCCTGCAAAGACGCAATACTCCAAATCCTTTTCTATTTTACCGGCTGCAATTTTGATTCCGATGGGCCTTCCGTCAGAAGCAAAACGAAGCTGCTCCACCAAAGCCTTCAAATCCTCTTTTGTATGAATGTCCGGGAATTTGGACGGACTGATCACATCC
Source organism: Lachnospiraceae bacterium (assembly GCA_009774625.1). Taxonomy (GTDB): domain Bacteria; phylum Bacillota; class Clostridia; order Lachnospirales; family Lachnospiraceae; genus VSOB01. The sequence goes on along the minus strand of VSOB01000101.1, from coordinate 4,549 downwards.
TTGCCGATCGGTTTATTTCTGATTTTGGCAATCTCCGGCGTTACCTTTTCTCCCGGCAGATGACCGCCCATACCGGGCTTGGTACCCTGTCCGATCTTAATTTCTATGGCATCAGAGCTTTTCAGGTTTTCCGGTGTCACACTGTAAAGATTGGGTACATATTCAAAAATATATTTGGCGGCCGCTTCTTTCTCCTCCGGCAAAATGCCGCCCTCTCCGCTGCACATTGCCGTACCGGCCATCGCACTGCCTTTTGCCAGCGCGGTCTTTACTTCTTTGGACAGCGCTCCGAAGGACATATGGGAAATATACACAGGTCCTGCCAGCACCATCGGCTTTTTGGCATGTTTGCCGATGATCGTTGTCCTGTCCACCACTGCATGCTCTTCCAGCGGAGGCGGATTTAATTGCGCCCCTAAAATCAGGATGTCATCCCATCCGGGCATGGGCATCCTGGTTCCCATCGCTTCAATAATCGGCTTCCCGGTGGCTGCCATTTCCTGTATCTCTTTCATATAACGGTAATCCGATACCGGAGCTGCCGCTTCCTCCTGCTTTTGAAAGGCCGCTGCAGGCTGCCTGCAGACCGGACAGGCCTCCAAATCTGCAAAAGGCTTCCCCTCTTTTTCCTCATCATACACATAACCGCATACACTGCATTTGTATTTTGCCATACATAACCCCTCCTAGTAATTCTCTGCCTTCACCTGAAAATAAGCCTGGGGATGCGCACAGACAGGACATACTTCCGGCGCTTTTTTCCCCACACAGATATGGCCGCAGTTTGCGCACTGCCAGATCATATCTTTGTCTTTGGAAAAGACTGCATCCGTTTCCAGGCTGGCAAGCAGTTTTCTGTACCGCTCCTCATGTTCCTTCTCAATCGCTCCCACACCCTCAAACAAAGCCGCGATTTCTTCAAAGCCTTCTTCTCTTGCTTCCTTAGCAAATGACGCATACATATCCGTCCATTCAAAGTGTTCCCCTTCTGCAGCCTCTTTTAAATTCTCCGCCGTAGAACCGATGCCGCCGTTGAGCAGCTTATACCACAGTTTTGCATGCTCCTTTTCATTGGCGGCCGTTTCTTCAAATAATGCGGCAATCTGCACATAACCGTCCTTTTTTGCCCTAGAAGCAAAATAAGTATATTTGTTTCTTGCCTCAGATTCTCCCGCAAATGCGGCCTTCAGATTTGCTTCTGTTTTGGTCCCTTTTAAATCAGCCATTGGTTTTCTCTCCTTTTGTGTTTGATTGCTGTTCCTTTTTTATTTCCTGTTCATCTCTCATATCGGAAAAGCCGTCAGATCTCCGACAATCCGGACAGATCCCCTCAAAGATCAGTGTATGGCCTGTAAGCAGAAATCCCGGTTCCTCTTTACCGGCCCGTTCTGTCAGCTCCGGCATAAAAGGAAACTGTGCGTCATACACCTTCCTGCAGGAAATACAGCGGATATGATAATGTCCATCGGTCCGATGGTCATAGCAGTCTGCTCCGTCCGGCATGGCGACGCGGCAGATTTTACCATTCTCCGCCAATGTGTTCAGATTTCTGTATACAGTTGCCTTACTGACAGAGGGGTAGCTCTGTGCGATCTGATCATGTACCGCTTCTGCCGTAGGATGACTGTGCATGGCAGATATCGTCTGCAACACCAGTTCTTTCTGCACAGTGTTTCGCTCTCCTGGCATACCTGTTCTCCTTCTTAATGAGAATATATATCAATTATTATAGAATATCAATAATATATTGTCAATCCCTTCCGCCTCTGATATTCAATAATAGAAAGTACGCCGACAGACTTTCTATCGTCATATATAAAAAACAGAGAACGACCAGTCGCCTCTAGGCATACTGATTGTTCTCTGCTTTACACCTTCTCTGTCCGCCGGAACACAGACAGGATATTTTTCTTATTTTTCTGTCAGCCGTACTGTTTCTCTGGCGATTGCCAATTCCTCGTTGGTCGGTACCACCATCGTTACCACCTTTGCCCCTTCATCGGACAGGATGATCTCTTCTCCTCTGACCTTGTTCTTTTCTTCATCAATATTGGTGCCCAAAAAGCCGATGTACTGTCCGATCAGTTTTCTGACCTCCGCATTGTTCTCTCCGGCTCCTGCGGTAAATGCAATCACATCCACACCGTTCATGGCTGCTGCATAAGCGCCGATGTATTTCCCCACCCGATAGGCATACGCCTCCAGAGCAGTCTGCGCCATTTCGTTCCCGTCTGCTGCCGCCTCTGCCAGATCGCGGAAATCACTGGAAAGGCCGGAAAGCCCCAGTACACCGGACCTTTTATTGCAGATATCTATGACTTCTTCTGCACTCACGCCCAGCCCCTGCCAGGAACGGTATCACAGCCGGGTCCAGATCCCCGCAGCGGGTTCCCATAATCAGTCCTTCCAGCGGAGTCAGGCCCATAGAGGTGTCCACGCTCCTGCCCCTGTCCACTGCAGATACAGAAGCGCCGTTGCCCAGATGGCATACGATGATCTTCAGCTCTTCCCGTTTCCTGCCCAATATCTGTGCCGCACGGTCTGATACAAAATCATGGCTGGTACCGTGGAAACCGTACCGGCGTATCTTATAATCGTTATAATATTCGTAAGGAAGCCCGTACAGATATGCCTTTTTCGGCATGGTCTGATGAAATGCAGTATCAAATACCCCCACCATCGGGGTTCCCGGCATGATCTCCATACAGGAGCGAATCCCGATCAGATTGGCCGGGTTATGCAGCGGCGCAAGATCACTGCATTTTTCGATTTCGGCAATGACCTCATCTGTCAGCACCACGCTGCCTGCAAATTTTTCTCCGCCATGTACGATCCGATGTCCCACCGCATCGATCTCTTCCGGACTCTTTATGACGCCCACTGACGCATCTGTCAGTTTCTCAATTACAAGTGCCACTGCCGTCGTATGATCCGGCATATCCACTTCTGTTTTTTTCTTTTCTCCCCCTGCGCCCTGATGTGTGATGGCACTGCCTGTAATTCCGATTCTCTCACACAGTCCTTTTGCCAGTACCTCCTGTGTCCCGCTGTCGATAAGCTGATATTTCAGTGAGGAACTCCCGCAATTGATTACCAATACATTCATGTTTACCTCCTGTGGCGCACCCAAAACGCCGCCTTTTTTCTTTATTATTAATAAGCCCTTCCCCAATATACCATCTTTTTGGCAGGCTTTCCGCAGCATACACAGGTATCCGCAATATGTTCCTGTTCAAACGGCATGCAGCGGCTGGTCACACTGAGCTTCTCTTTGATCACATCCTCGCATTCCTGACTGCCGCACCACATCGCTTTGACAAAACCGGCTTTTTCTTCAAAAATCCGTACAAATTCTTCCATATTGGATGCCGTATAAGTATGGGTGTCCCTGTGGCTCTTTGCCCGCTTCAGCATATCCTGCTGCATATCGGCCAGAATCTGTTTCAATGTATCTGCCAGATCGTCAAATGTAGTTTCTGTCTTTTCTCTTGTATCCCTGCGGCAGATCACACATTTTCCCGCTTCAATGTCTTTGGGACCCACTTCCACCCGAACCGGAATGCCCCGCATCTCCTGTTCGGAAAATTTCCATCCCGGACTTTTATCGGTATCATCCACCCGAACCCGGAAGCTGCCTTTCAGCATATCACGAAGAGCATAGGCTTTCTCCAGAACACCTTCCTTTTTCTGCTGGATCGGAATGATCATCACCTGCGTGGATGCAATCTCCGGAGGCAGGACCAGCCCGGAATCGTCCCCATGTACCATAATGATCGCACCGATGATACGGGTTGACATCCCCCAGGAGGTCTGGTATACATGCTTTAATGTATTGTCTTTATCCGCAAACTGGATGTCAAAGGCTTTGGCAAAGCCATTTCCGAAATTATGGCTGGTACCGGACTGCAGCGCTTTGCCGTCATGCATCAACGCTTCTATCGTATAGGTGGATTCTGCCCCCGCAAATTTCTCCTTGTCCGTTTTCTTTCCTTTGATTACCGGAATCGCCAGTATCTTTTCACAGAAATCCGCATAAACATTCAGCATCTGAATCGTCCGCTCTTCTGCTTCTTCCAGGGTCGCATGCGCCGTATGCCCCTCCTGCCACAGAAATTCTCTGGAACGCAGAAACGGTCTGGTTTCCTTTTCCCAGCGGACCACCGAACACCATTGATTGTATACTCTGGGCAGATCTCTATAGGAATGAATATCATTTTTATAGAAATCACAGAACAGAGTTTCCGAAGTGGGTCTGACGCAAAGCCGCTCCTGCAGCTCATTCAGCCCTCCGTGTGTCACCCAGGCAACCTCCGGCGCAAATCCTTCCACATGGTCCTTTTCCTTCTGCAAAAGGCTCTCCGGAATAAACATGGGCAGATACACATTCTGAACACCCGCTTCCTTGAACATCTCATCCAGCTTTTTCTGAATATTTTCCCAGATCGCATAGCCCGCAGGCTTGATTACCATACAGCCCTTTACGCTTGTATAATCAATCAGCTCCGCCTTTTTTACCACATCGGTATACCACTGGGCAAAATCCGTCTCC
>VSOB01000100.1 GCA_009774625.1 Lachnospiraceae bacterium | reverse complement strand
CTTCTGTTCCCAGTCAAGACCTTTTTTACTTTTTTCTTCCAGCTCTTCTCTTCGAGCTTTCCCCTTCCCGCTCTCTTATCCGCGGTGGAATTTTATATTATCATCAATTCCCTATATTTGTCAACAGTTATTTTCGATATTTTTTAAAATCTTATCGTTCTGCTTTCTAAGCGGAGAGTACCTCCGAGATCATCGGCAGCCAGTCAGCTATCAGATCCGCCAGATAATTATTCTGAAAGAGCCAGATCAGAAGGGCATTTTCCCGGATATCTGTCAATATGTATTTGCTGATTCCTCCAAATTCAAATGCCACAATAATGATAAAAACTGCCCATATCAAAAGTACGGATTCCAATACTCCCACACCAAAGCCCAGCAGTTTGTTAACGCCGCGCAGTACAGGAATTGACGAAATCAATTTTAACGATGATAAAATAAAATCTGTTATCTTATATACCAGAATCGCTATCGTCATGCAGACCACCCCCAGTATCGTCCGCAGTGTTTCGTGCTCCATATAGCCTTTGGCTGCCACAACAAACATGGCAATCGCCGCCAACGCAAGTATCAGGGCAATGACAGTGTTCAGTTCTTCCACCATCCCTCTCTTATACCCTTTCATACCTCCGCCGATCAAAAGCAGTAAAACCACAAAAAACACAATATTCATATCCTATGTATCCTCTCCCTTTTTCCGGTGCCTGTTTTATTTTAGTTCAATCGTATCAATAGAGTCCGGTGTTACCATAACATATTCATAGGATGCATTGGCCGGAATCAATATCAATGCCTGTTTATTAAAATTACCGTTAAAATTGTCCATACCACCAATCGTATGTACCACACATTCCTGTTCGTTGTAAACAATCACTTTATCTTTATGAAATAAAATGTCAGAAAACTGAAAATCAAGCATAAGTGTATCTTCCAGCTTACCGCTGTCATTGTAAATATCTGCTTTGTAAAGAGCATTCCCGGTTACGTCGTTGTAAAGCAGCGCCACATAACCGTTTCCATAATAGATCCCTTCTATCCGGCTGTCCAGTAAAATATCTGCAATACTGATCGGTTTCTGATTTCCTTCAAAAAACACAAGCCTGTTATCTGCAACAGCCACAGCCTTTTCATTGTTTAAAAACTTTACAAAAGGCACCACCGTATCGATGTAATCATAGCTGCTTACAAAATTGTCTATTTCGTTTTGTCCCACCGGGCCGAAATTATAAAACGCAACGCTGGAACGCATCATTCCGTTATCCATATAGAGATAGGATACGCCCACCAGATAACCATTATCGGAAATGGAAACACTCATCGGATACCCGCTGTCTTTCATCGATGTTTTAAAATATACCAGCGTATTACCGGAAGTATCAAACAGATAAATCCATGTGGTATCGGCAGTGTCATCCAGTACTGCTGCCACAATTCCGCTTGCAGAAACCGTGAAGTTACGAATAGGCATTTTAGTATCAATTTCCCCAATGGTTTTTTCTGTATTCATTAAGTAGATAGTGCTTCCATTATAGTCACCGATTGCAACCGTGTTTTCACAGATAGCAACAATAGGATCCTGTATTTCAAATGTCTGATTCCAGAGCACCTCCCCCTTTCGGTCGATACAGCTGGCGCCGTCGCTGCTGTAAATAAGAATATTTTCCCCCAATGCGATCATAGAAGAATTGGCAATGCTCTCTCTCGGGACAGAAGAAGTCACCTGATATTCACCGAATACTCTGTTTTTGGCCTGAACGATTACCACTACGGCTGCGGCCGCAATCACTGCAACGACCAGAATACTGCGATATAAAATTGTCAGCCGGTGCCGAAGAATCTTTTTGCCAAAGCTCTCTTCCTGGCTCTTCTCTTTTCTTTTTATGTAATCTCTGATATTTGTCATACAGTGCTCCTCTGTGTCATACCGCAGTCCTGAGGCACTGCGTTTTCAGCCGGATGTTCACAGTATATCATATTTCATTCTTCCGGTAAATTTTTTTGTTCTTCCATACTGATTTCCAGACAGGTCACCGCTTCCTCCAGTTGTTTCATTTTATCATACTGGTTTAATGTGGTTACTGCAATGATACAGCAGATAATCAGAATGCAGAGACTGACCATATTCAAAATCTGTACAGCCACCATAGGCGCCGGTCGTTTGGGATTTGGTTTTTTACGATTGACTACAGCCTGTCTTTTTTCCAGCAGTACAGTTTCCCTTCTGGCCTCCCCAATTACATCGATTCCATTTTTATCCATCCGCTGGCGATGCAGCATATACTCTTCCATTCCTTCATTTTTTTCAAAAAACAAATAATATCCCACACAGTCCTGGAAGTTCTGCTCCCGCATATGCTTCAGAATCTCCAGAATGTCTTTTTCCCCTTCTTCCATATAATACCAGCCGATTCCTTTTAAGCCGGGAAAATATTGCCTGCCGATCGTCTGAAAATAAAACTCATCCATCTTTTTCAGCCCCTCTCCGGAAGCTCTGTGAGAAGCGGCCCCTCTGATAAAAAAATGCCTGATGCCGTCCCGTTCAAATCCGTCTCCAAAAAAGACAATAATATGCGGGCCTTTTTTCTTTTTCATCATGGCCTGCAAAAAGGAAATCACATATTCCTCAATCAAAATTTTTCTACCCGGTTCCGACTGACCTACCAGGCATGCACTTTTCGGAAGCCTTTCTACCATAATTTCCCTCCTTGTCCAAAAAAACACATCTGTTCGTTTTCAGTATACCCCCGAAAAGCAGAAATACGACTCGTAATTTGTCCTCTCTGTCCCTGTTTTTTACGACAAAAAGTGCCATCACCCGGATGGCACTTCCTCAAAAACACAATAACAGTTTCTTAATATGAGAATCAAACAAATTTATAAATGGTTGTGGATGTATAATCTTTTTCAGGTCCGTAAACAGCAGATGGGAACCGTCCTTCATTGACCGCATTGGGGAAATAGTCCGTTTCCAGGCAGAAACCGTCCCTCTTTTTATAAACTGCACCGCCCTTGCCGACTGTTTCGGCAATACAGTTTCCTGCATAGAACTGAATCCCCGGAAGGTCCGTGTATACTTCCATTGTTCTGCCGCTTGTATGTTCTGAAACCTTTGCCACAAGCTGCAGTTCTCCCTTCCAGTCATCAATCACAAAATTATGGTCATAACCGCTGACCAGCTTCAACTGTTCAAAATCCGCTTCAATTTCATCTCCAATCCGCTTTTCCTTTGTAAAGTCAAGCGGTGTGCCTGCTACAGGCGCAATCTCTCCGGTCGGAATCGCGCCTTCCACCACAGGCGTATAATGGCTTGCATGCAGCCAGAGTACATGATCTGTGATCAGCCCCCCGTCATGCCCTGCCAGATTAAAATAAGCATGGTTTGTCAGATTGAGAACTGTCTTTTTATCGGTGGATGCATGATAATCCAGACGCAGTGCATTATCATCCGTCAATGTATAAGTAATAGAGCAGGTTTTATTACCGGGAAATCCCATTTCTCCGTCCTTTAACACTACGGTAAATCGAATGCTGTTTTCACCCGGCTCGGCATCCCACACTCTCTTATGAGTGCCCAGCTCGAAATGACTGTGCAGATTGTTCACACCATCATTGGCATCCAGATGATACACCGTACCGTCAATGGTAAAGGAAGCATTGGCGATCCGATTGGCATTGGGAGCAATGGTGGCACCGAAAAAGCTGCCATTGGTATAGTATGCTTCCAGATTATCATAGCCAAGAGTAACATCCTCTAAAACTCCGTTTTTATCGGGCACAATCAGATTGACAAGAACAGCGCCATAATCTGTCACTTCCGCTTTCACACCGTTTTGATTTTCCAGTGTATATAAATATACTTCTCTGCCTTCTTTGGTTGTTCCAAATACTGTTTTCTTCATCCTTTTCCCTTTCCTACAATTCGGTACGCCCTTCCAGCGCACGAAGTAGCGTCACTTCATCAATATATTCCAGATCTCCGCCAACCGGAACACCGCTGGCAATCCTTGTTACCCTGATTCCTGTAGGTTTGATCAGCTTACTGATATACATGGCAGTTGTTTCTCCTTCCAGGCTGGAATTGGTGGCAATGATAACTTCATTTATTTCATCCTGCAGCCTTGCCATCAGCTCTTTCAGCCTGATATCGCCCGGACCAATTCCCAGCATGGGGGAAATTGCCCCATGAAGCACATGATAAACCCCTTCATATTTGCCTGTTTTTTCGTATGCTGCCAGATCACGGGAATTTTCCACGACCATGATGGTCTTTTCGTCCCTTCTGCTGTTGGAACAAACCGGACACAATTCCTGATCTGTCAGCGTACAGCACTGCCTGCAGTAACGCACATTCTCTTTTGCTTCCAGAACAGCAGCCGCAAAGCGTTCCACCCGCGCTTTGGGCAGATTGACCAGATAAAAAGCCATCCGCTGCGCCGACTTGGTTCCGATCCCCGGAAGCCCGGCCAGCTCTTCTATTAACCGATTGATATATCCGCTGTACAAATCCATTAAAACGGCATACCTCCGCCCAGACCCAATCCGCCTGACATCTTGCCCATCATCTCAGCATTGGCCTCATCTGCCATACGAAGCGCCTCGTTGGTGGCAGCCATCACCAGATCCTCCAGCATTTCCACATCCTCCGAATCTACCACTTCCTGAGACAGTTTTACCTTTGTCACTTCTTTTTTCCCTGTAACAGTCACTTCCACGGCGCCGCCGCCTGATTTTGCAATAAATTCCTTTGTCTCCAGTTCTTTCTGGTTTTCTTCCATCTGACGCTGCATCCGCTGCGCCTGCTTCATCAGATTCGCCATATTGCCCGGCATGCCGCCGCCCGGAAATCCTCCGCGTTTTGCCATTTTTCTTTCCTCCAAATTCCTTACTCTTCTTCCTCGATCTCCATATGAATCACAGCCTGCAGATCCACATAACTGTCCTCAAATGCCCTGTTATCCTGTATCGTCTGGATGGCTGCCTCCACTTCTTTGCCGATACAGTCTGACAACAGTGCATTGAGCTTCTGCCTGTTATCCGGCTGATGCAGAAAATAATCTGAGGCCAGTCCGTCCTGAAACACCAGCAATAGCCTGTTATCCTGATCCAGAGAAGGCCTTGCCTCCCGCAAATACTGTTTCATAGGCATCTGGGCATTTCCGATCACACTCTGCCACCGTTCCACAAGTTTTCGTATGTCCTCCGGAATCGCTCCGGGCAATGCCGTTGCTGCTGTATTCTCTCTTCCGGCATCCTTCTTTGCTGTCTGAGAGGCCCTGCCATCTTCTTTCCCGCAGGCTGCCTGGCCGGATACGAAAGTACCTTCCGCAAGCTGTTTTTCCCCTGACCCCAGCCGCTCGGCCAGCGCATCACACTGAGTCTCGATATCCGGCCTGCACAGTATGATTATCGTGG
>VSOB01000010.1 GCA_009774625.1 Lachnospiraceae bacterium | reverse complement strand
TTATTATATCATATCTATTCTTTGTTTGTTAGTACTTTTGGAATAAAAATGTCAATTTTTGTACCGGAATTTGTATCAGACAAAATATTTATTTTTCCGGAAAGTACCTCCACTCTTTCTTTTATAATATATAAGCCAAAATGCCGCTCTTTTTTCTTAACTTCTTCCATATCAAATCCGATTCCATCATCTTCAACTCTTAATTCAATAGAAGGATAACAAACTTTCAACATCACATTCATATTGGATGCCTTTGCATGTTTACACACATTAACAATACACTCTTCCAGAATACGGAAAATGCCGAGAGCAATTGTTTCATCCCCGATATCAATATCATCTATATCATATGCTACAATCAATCCTGTATTCTCATTTACCTGATCTAATAATCTGATAATAGTATGTTTCAAACCCAGATCATCAAATACCATTGGACGCAGATCATAAATAACCATTCTGATCTCTTCTATGATGTCATTGAGACTCTTACGGATCGTAGCAATCTCCAATTTTGCCTTAATGATATCCTGATCCATGTATTTGGATGCCAGCTCCAATTTATGTGTCAGATGAGCCAAATTCTGAAGTGATGTATCATGCAAATCTCTTGCTATTCTTTTTCTCTCTAACTCCTGAATCACAAACACCAGTTCATTTTTATTACTTTCCATTTTGATTCTGCTCCTCTCACATAAAACTTTCTTGTATACTAGTCTGTTTTCCTTTATAATAAAATCAAAGCATAGTCTATGAGGTTATTTATGAATAAAAAAATTAAAATATTTTCTACAATGGCAGCCACTTCTGTTACTGCCATTCATATATTCAATCGAATCCAATATACAATCGCTAATAAAAATAATATATTAAATTTAACAGAAAATAATGAATATGAATGGCGTTTCGGTAAAATCCATTATATAAAAAAAGGAAAAGGGACTCCTATTCTTCTGCTCCACGATTTAACAGCAGGCAGCTCCCACTATGAGTTTCACAAGATTATGGATCCCTTATCCAGGCAATATGAAGTCTATGCCATAGACTTGCTTGGATACGGATTATCAGACAAACCTAATATGACATACACCAGCTTTCTCTATGTGCAGCTTCTTACCGATTTTGTGAAAACAGTGATCGGAAGAAAAACCGATGTCATAGCCACAGGAGATTCTTCCTCGCTGGTCGTTATGACCTGTCATAATAATCCGGAAGTGTTTAACAGACTGGTATTGATCAATCCCCAAAGTCTGTACCAATTTAATTTGATTCCGTCAAGGAAAACAAGGACACTCAAATTATTGATTGATTTACCAATCATTGGAACGTTTCTTTACAATCTGGTTACTTCCCGGACTGCTTTCCTTCATCTGTTCCATAATCACTATTTTACGGACTGTTCCGAACTGGAAAAATCGGATTTGCTTGCTTATGTGGAATCCAGCCATAAAAATGACTATACTTCAAAGTATTCTTTTTCCAGCTACATTGGAAGATATCTTAATTTCAATATCCTCCATGCCCTGAAAGAAATTAATCACAGTATCTTTATCATAGCAGGAAGTAGCAAGCAGGACAACCGATTGATTGTAAAAAATTATCTGAATTACAACTCTTCCATTGAAGTTGCATTTATTTCAAACACCAGACAATATCCTCATCTGGAGCTTCCGCAAATGTTTCTGAATCAATTGGAAATCTTTCTGTAAAAGTAAAAAGACCTGTATGATCCCGGATGGAAGATACAGGTCTTTTTCTGTTTCTGCTGTTACTGTTGATGTTTCTGACAGCCGGAATAGTGATTACTCATTTATTTTTACAAAGGTTCCTTAGCCGGAAGTCCGGCCTTTCTCGGATACGCTTTGGGTGTTTTCTGATTCTTATGAATCAGGATAATAGTCCTGTGAAAATCAGAATCAGGCAGTATAAAATCAGCCTTTTCTTTGACCACACCTCCCAGAACGTTTACTGCTCTTTTTGCACATAATAATTCTTCAGAACTTTTTTCTGATTTATAAGCAGCAAAAATACCGCCAATCTTAATAAATGGAACACAATATTCGCAGAGTACAGACAGATTCGCCACTGCCCTGGACACACAGACATCAAAGGATTCCCTCAGTGTGCCTGGCCGGGCAAAGTCCTCAGCTCTACCATGTATGGTTTCTATTCCCGTAAGTTCCAGCTCCCGTATTACTTCATCCAGAAAACGGATCCTTTTATATAGAGAATCCAGAAGTGTCACCCGCAGATGAGGAAATATAATTTTCAAAGGAATACCAGGAAATCCTGCGCCAGTACCTACATCAATCAGGGTATTGACACCTGACAGATCCATATATGCAGCAAGAGAAACACTGTCAGTAAAATGTTTTCTGACTACATCCTGATATTCCGTAATACCTGTCAGATTCATAAAAGAATTCCATTCCAGTAAAAGCTCATAATACTTCAAAAACTGACTGATCTGTTTTTCATTCAGCTTTACGGAATACTGTTCAAAACACTCCTGCAGCAATGTGATATCATATTGGTCTGATAATTCTTTTATTGTTTTCATACTATACTCTCTTTTCCTGTTCCAAATAGACCAGCAATACCGAAATATCTGCAGGGGAAACACCTGATATTCTGGATGCCTGTCCTACAGAAACAGGTCTGTAGATTTTCAATTTCTGTCTTGCTTCCATTCTCAGACTTTTTATCTCATCATAATCTAACTGTTCTGGAATCTTCTTATATTCCATTTTTTTATGCTGTTCCACCTGACGATGTTGTCTGGCAATATATCCTTCATATTTGATTTCAATTTCAACCTGCTCGATGGCATCAGACGGAAGCGCTTCTCTGTCCGGATCTATTTCCTTTAACAGATCATATGACAATTCAGGCCTGCACATAAGTTCCGCCAGGCTGGTACCTGTTCTCAATTTCGCACTACCATGCTTTTCCAGAAATTCCTGATGCTCCTTACAGGCCCCCACCATAGTTTTTTTCAATCGTTGGATTTCACTTTGGATGGCTTTTTCCTTTTCACAGACATACCTGTATTCTTTCTCTGAAACAAGCCCTGCCTCATATCCTTTTTTCCTCAGCCGTAAATCTGCATTATCCTGACGAAGCAACAGGCGATATTCCGCTCTGGAAGTCATCATGCGATAAGGCTCAAAAGTTTCCTTTGTTACCAGATCATCAATGAGCACACCGATATAACTTTCCGACCGGTCCATAATAAGCGGCTCTTTGCCCATGATCTCCATAGCTGCATTGATACCGGCGATCAATCCCTGAGCCGCTGCCTCTTCATATCCGCTGCTGCCATTTAACTGACCGCCGCTGAACAGACCTTTTATTTTCTTAAATTCCAGAGAGGACTTTAACTGTATGGAATTGATACAGTCATACTCTATGGCATAGGCATTTCTGACGATCCTGCAATGTTCCAGTCCCGGTACAGTACGATACATGGCAATCTGCACATCCTCAGGAAGAGAAGAGGACATTCCTCCCACATACATCTCATTGGTATGCAAACCTTCCGGTTCAATAAATACCTGATGTCTGCTTTTATCTGCAAATTTAACTACTTTATCTTCTATGGAAGGACAATATCTGGGACCGGTACCCTCTATCACACCTGCATAAATAGGAGAACGATCCAGATTTTCTCTGATTATTTTATGAGTCTCTTCATTGGTATAAGTCAGATAACAGGGAACCTGTTCGATCTGTATCTCTTCCGGATCGGTGGAAAATGAAAAAGGTACAATCCGTTCATCCCCTCTTTGTAGTTCCATTTTATCATAGTCCAGAGAACGGCCATCCATTCTGGCCGGTGTCCCTGTTTTAAAACGACGCATCTCTATTCCCAGATTTTTAAGAGAATCCGTTAAATGTGTGGCTGCCTGCAGTCCGTTAGGACCTGTATAAGTAATAGACTCCCCACAAAGACATCTGGCATTCAGATAAGTGCCGGTACAGAGAATCACAGCTTTACATTCATACACGATACCGGTGGCAATCTTAAGTCCTGTTATCCTTTTCTCCGCAATGGTATTTTCATCTTTATTATCTTCGGCCAGAAGTTCACAAACCTCGGCCTGTTTCACTGTCAAATGTTCCTGATTTTCAATTACCTGACGCATTTTCCTGGTATAATCAGCTTTATCAGCCTGAGCTCTCAAAGAATGCACCGCAGGTCCTTTGGATTGATTCAGCATCTTGGATTGTATAAAGGTCTGATCGATCACTTTTCCCATTTCTCCACCCAATGCATCCAATTCTCTCACCAAATGTCCTTTGGATGATCCGCCAATGTTGGGATTGCAGGGCATAAGGGCAATGCTGTCCACACTGACTGTAAAAAGTACCGTTTCCAGACCCAGTCTGGCACACGCAAGCGCAGCCTCACATCCTGCATGTCCCGCACCTACCACACATACATCTGATTGTTCCCTGATTTCAGGCATATCCTCCACTCCTTTTACACCTGTTATTTTCCCATACAAAACCGGGAAAAAATTTCATTGACCAAATCATCTCCCACTTCTTCACCAATAATCTTTCCCAGACAGGCATAGGCATTCATCAAATCAATGGTATAAAAATCCTCCGGCATTGCAAGCCTTACACTTTCTTTTACCATATGGACACTGTCATAAGCCTCCTGCAGAGCTTCTTTTTGTCTGATATTGGTAATATACACTTCATTTTCAAAAGAAATCTCCCCGTGAAAAAATAACTTCTGAATGGCTTTCTCCAGATCTTCCATTCCTTTTTTCTCTTTCAAAGAAACTTTAATCACAAGACAAAGACGATGATCCCGCAGTTTATCTTTCAAAACAGATTCCGTCACCACACTGGGCAAATCTGTCTTATTCAGCAACACCACACAGGGCTTCTCCTGAATAAATGATAAAATATGAAAATCATTCTCATCCAATGGCACCGAAGCATCCACAACATATAAAATCAAATCCGCTTCTTTTGCAGACTGAATTGCCCGTTCCACACCTATTTTTTCCACAGTATCTTCCGTAAAACGAATACCGGCCGTATCTTTTACCCGCAGACAAAGATGCTGCAATCGGATGGATTCTTCCAGAATATCCCTGGTAGTCCCTGCGATGTCTGTAACAATCGCCCTTTCTTCTCCTGATAATACATTCAATAAAGAAGATTTCCCTGCATTGGGTTTTCCAAGTATCACTGTCCCGATACCTTCCTTTATCATACGCCCGTCACCTGCAGAATCCAGCAGCTTCTTTAATTCGCCGGAAATCTCTTCCAAAATCAGAGCCAGCTTTTCTTCATATCCTTCCATACTGATATGCTCCGGATCATCAAGAGCAGATTCAATAAAAGCAATTTCATATAAAATCTTTTCCCGAAGCTCTTTCACCCTGGAAAAAACAGCACCTTTCAGTTGATGGAAAGAGGATTTCAATGCCAATTCATTGTCAGATTGAATCACATCCATAACAGCTTCCGCTTTGGACAAATCAATTCTTCCATTTAAAAAAGCACGTTTGGTAAATTCTCCCGGTTCTGCAAGTCTTGCTCCATGTGAAAGTACAATTTCCAAAATACGGTTTGTTACCAATATTCCTCCATGACAATTGATTTCCACTGTATCTTCTGCCGTATAGCTTCTGGGCGCCTTCATAACAGAAACCATCACTTCATCCACAGGTTCTTCTCCATCATAAATCAACCCATAATGAATGTTCTGACTCTCTGCATGTTCCAATATACGCCTTTTATTCTTTGTTCCAAAAATCCTGTCCGCCACAGCAACCGCCTGATCTCCGCTGATTCTGATGATACTGATTCCTGACTGAGCCAGTGCGGTGGCAACTGCCGCTATCGTTTCTTTATACATAATAAATCTCCGAACAATAGGAAGCACACTGCGCGCACTTTCTATTGTCATGAATGAGAACGCCCGGTTATGATAACCGGGCCTGTCCTTTCGCATATCTATAAGACACTTATTTTTTCAGTGTTACAACCACTCTTCTGAAAGGCTCATCCCCTTCGCTGTGTGTCATTACATATCTGTCATTCTGGAGTGCAGAATGGATAATCCTTCTTTCATAAGGATTCATCGGTTCCAGAGAAACCGGACGTTTTGTTCTTTTTACCTTAAAGGCAATATTTTTTGCCAGATTTTCCAATGTATCTTTTCTTCTTTTTCTGTAATTTTCCGTATCTACCTTAACCCGGATATAATTTTCCACTTCTTTATTTACAACAAGAGAAGTCAAATACTGTAAAGAATCCAATGTCTGTCCTCTTTTTCCGATCAGGACACCCATTTCATCCCCCTGCAGATCAATTTCCATAAAATGATCCAATTCATCATATTTGATCTCTATCACAACCGTCAAATTCATAGCCTCAAAGACATCATTTAAAAATGATCTGGCAATATCCTGAACGGAGGATTTTACTTTTGCTTTGATGACTGCTGATCTGGAGCCGATTCCCAGAAATCCTGCAGAGCCTTCATCTATGACATCATATTCCAGTTTATCACTTGTAACGGATAATTTCCGGCAGGCTTCCGTAATTGCGTCATCAACTGTCTTTGCAGTAATTTCAATAAATTCCATCCCGATTACCTCCTCTTAATTTCTGTTGTTTTTCTCGTTGTACTCCCTTACCATATTTGCTTTTGCCGCTATACTGCCGGGTTCCTTATGTGCCTCATAATATTCTCTGGCCTGTCTCAGCTTCTCTTCTTTTTCCTCTTCCGTATATTTGGATCTGGAAGAATTCATTCTTCTGGTATTGATGGAAGCATTGTCATTGATCTGTTTACCGGATACACCCATTTTTTCCAGCTTCTTTTCTCTTTTTTCAAGATTTTTCTGAATGACTTCATCCATATCAATTTTATCTATGTGCTTGTTGATTAAAATCTGCTGGATGCTTCTGACTACAGCGCCGGCCACCCAATACACACCCATACCGGCAGGAAGTGTGAAGCAGAATATTGCAGACATAATCGGCATCATCATATTCATTGTTTTCATGGAAGCAGCCATAGTATCCGGCTGACCGTTATTTCCCTTTGTTTCCGGCTGAGGCATCAGCTTTACATTCAGCCACTGAGTAAAGGCGGCCAGAAAAGGAATCATCAGCGCCGCGACTACCATCACATAAGTTCCCGTAGAAATTGCATCCCGCAGCATATAAGAAGGGGAATTGGCAATATTCAAACCAAGAAAGCTGTTGTATTCATTTAATTTCTCAACTGTGTTGGTCACATCCGCGGTCAGAGAAGGAAAACGATCTATGATACTCTGCCATTCCGCAGTGGAAGCCCGGTTCAGACAATCAATATACGTATTTTGAACATAAGAAGTCGTCCCGTTTAAAAAAGCCTCATTGGTAAACTGCTTGGCATAAATATTGGCATTGGTAAAGCTCTGCAGCAGTTCGGCACTGCCATTTTGTGCGATCAGCTTGTCCACAAGAGGAAAAAAGGATTCCCGAATCTGCTGTACATAAGCCGGCATGGAATTGATGACCCGATACAATGCAAACAAAATCGGCATCTGAATCAAAAGCTGCAGACAGCTTCCCGTAGGAGACACGCCGTATTTATCATAAATTGCCTTCGTCTCCTCATTCATGGCCATCATGGATTCATTGTCTTTTTTATTTTTATACTTTTTCTGTATCTCCTGCAGTTCAGGATTCATCTTGGCAGACAGCTTGGAAAATTTTTGCTGCTTTATGGTCAGCGGCGTCATACACCCATAAATTACGATTGTAAATAAAATAATAGACAGACCTATATTGGGAATCCCCATCTTGTCCAGCAGAATAAAGATTCCGTCCATCAGATATCCCAATATAATCGCAATCGGACGCAAAAATCCCGACTGCTGTGTCAATAATATACCACCCGGCAATTTTTTTTCCTCCTTCAATCGTTCCTTCCCTGTCTGACTGAAAATCAGGGAACAGGATCATATCCACCCTTTGAAAACGGATTACACCGAAGTATCCTCCAGGCAGTTAACATCCCGCCCTTCCATACCCCATACTTTTCAAATGCCTCGATTCCATACTGAGAACAGCAGGGATAATAAGGACATTTTACTGTTTTTAAAGGAGACAGATATTTTTGATACATTTTTATGAAATCAATCACAATTTTTTTCAACATTAAATCCAAATGCCTCACAAAATCTGACAGTTCCTTCTATCGAAGGATCTTATGAAGCTTTCCCAAATGTAACATGGCACTTTCGATTTCCCTGTAAGAAACCTCTGCCGCACAACTTCTTGCAACGACTACTATATCCAAACCACTATCAAATATATTTTCATGCAGCCGATAGCTTTCCCGGATCAGTCTTGTAATACGATGCCTTACAACACTGTTCCCTACTTTTTTGCTGACAGATATTCCCAGCCTGTTTTTCTCTTGATGATTTTCCATAATATACATAACTAAATATTTGTTGGCGCGGGGTCTGCCATTTTTATAAACAGTCCGGAAATCTCTGTTTTTCTTCAAAGATTCAGAAAATATCATACATAAAACCTGCAGATAAGAGAAAAAAGGCCACATAACTGCGGCCTATGCTGATAATCTCTTTCTTCCCTTTGCTCTTCTTGCAGCTAACACTTTTCTCCCGCCCGGAGTACTCATTCTTGCACGAAAGCCATGCACCTTGGATCTCTGTCTTTTCTTTGGCTGAAATGTCATTTTCATACGGATACACCTCCTTTTATCTATGGAAAATATCGTTACAATTATATAAGATACAAACTTCCAAGTCAAGCAAAACCCTTATTTTTCCTGAAAAATATGTTAAGAATAAATTTTTTTATTTTTATTTACTTAACATAACATTATCCACAAAATGTGTATAAATTGTGGATAACTTTGCTTTTTCCTGTGTAAAACTCCAAATTTGTTCCAAATTCACATAAATTTGATGTTAATAACTCTATACCCGTTATCCACAGATGAATTATCTTCCTGCAATACTATGTCAACTGTTCTCTTATGAAAGCATTTGAAATTTTCAAATAGATACGTTATTATATATTGTGAGATAATTTCAGATCAGGAGAATCATAAAATGGAAGAGATCAAAAATGCCTGGGAAACCATCAAGGAAACCATCAAAACAGAATATGATTTATCGGAGATTTCCTATACCACATGGGTTGCCCCTTTGAAATTCTATAAAACAGAAGAAAATACGGTAATCATTTCCATTCCTTCCGATCAGTCTCATGCGCTGAAATATATTTCCAGCAAATATAAAAGCTACTTTCAGGTAACCATCTCCGAGATGATGAACCATACCTACGATGTATCTTTTATTCTGGAAAAGGATCAGGAAGAAGAGGCGGAAACGCTTCATCAGGATCCACGGCACCTGCAGAACTATTCCAATGCCAACCTGAATCCCAAATATAAGTTTGACACTTTTATCGTGGGTTCCAATAATAAATTTGCGCATTCCGCTTCTCTTGCAGTGGCGGAATCACCAGGTGTTACCTACAATCCTCTTTACCTGTACGGAGGAGCCGGACTTGGAAAAACCCATTTGATCCATTCTATCGGGCACTTTATCCTGCAGCACAATCCGGACAAGAAAGTGCTCTATGTGACCAGCGAACAGTTTACCAATGAAGTAATCGAATCCATCCGAAGCGGTAATGCCGCCGCCATGACCAATCTGCGTGAAAAATACAGAACCGTTGATGTACTCATGATAGACGATATACAGTTTATAATAGGAAAGGAAAGCACACAGGAAGAGTTTTTTCACACCTTTAATGTGCTGCATTCCGCAAGAAAGCAGATCATTCTTTCGTCTGACAAGCCTCCGAAAGATATGGAAACACTGGAAGAGCGGTTTCGTTCCCGTTTTGAATGGGGCCTGATCGCAGATATTCAGATACCGGATTATGAAACCAAAATGGCCATTCTGCGTAAAAATGCAGAACAATTTGATAAAAAGATCAGTGATGAAATACTGGATTATATTGCTGCCAATATCAAATCCAATATCCGGGAGCTGGAAGGCGCCTTCAACAAAATCGTAGCCTTTATCAGACTCAACAAAGTGGAAGAAATCACAATGGAAATGGCAGAAGATGCATTAAAGGATATTATCAATCCGGATCAGCCCAGGACCATCACACCGGCCCTGATACTGGAAACGGTAGCGGAGCACTATAACATCAGTCCGGATGATATTGTGTCCAGAAAAAGAAACGGAGAACTGATACAGCCCAGACATGTGGTAATGTATCTTTGCCGCAATCTGATCGATATACCATTTACCAACATTGCCAAACTTCTGAATAAAAAAGATCATACCACCATCATTCATGGTGTGAATAAGATAACCGAAGACATGGAAAAAGATGTGGATTTAAAAAACAAGATCGATGTGATCCGAAAAATTCTCAATCCTTCCTGAAAGGCTTTTCACATTCCGATTCTTTTATCCACAGGCAATTCTCTGTTTTTCACCTTCAAAATACTTTCATTTTCTCTTGAAAATAGTATAATAGAGAAGATATAAACAAATTCACAGCTATTATGAATAAGATTATGAATTACTTATAATTATATAACCGGCTTCACGTAAACATAAATCAGAATCTGAAGGAAAGGAAGTTATGCACAGATGAAATTAATATGTTCCAAAACAGCCCTTCTTAACGGTGTACAGATTGTATCCAAAGCTGTTCCCAGTAAGACTACAATGTCTATTCTGGAATGTATCCTGATCGATGCGAGAAGAGATGAAATCACTTTGATTGCCAATGATATGGAACTTGGCATTGAAACCAGGATTGAAGGCACCATTGCAGAAAAGGGAATGATTGCATTGGATGCGAGAATTTTTCTTGAAATCGTCAGAAAACTTCCTGAAAACGATATTACTATCCATACAGATGAGTCTTTGAAAACTACCATTACCTGTGAAAAAGCAAAGTTCAACATTATAGGGAAATCAGGAGAGGATTTTTCATTTCTTCCTGTGATTGAAAAAGAAGATTGTGTGATGCTTTCTCAGTTTACGTTAAAGGAAGTAATCAGGCAGACCATATTTTCCATTGCAGACAATGAAAACAATAAACTGATGACAGGAGAACTGTTTGAAATCAAAGAGGACAATCTGAAAGTGGTTTCTCTGGACGGGCACAGGATTTCCATCCGCAATATTAAGCTGAAAAACTTTTACAGGGACAGAAAAGCTGTGATTCCCGGCAAGACTTTAATCGAAATCGGAAAAATCCTCAGCGGGGATACGGATAAGGATGTTTCTGTTTTCTTTACCGGCAAGCATGTGATCTTTGAATTTGACCAGACGATGGTGGTTTCCCGTCTGATTGAAGGGGAATATTTCAGAATAGAGCAGATGCTGTCCAGTGATTATGAGACAAAGATCAAGATTAATAAAAAAGAATTTTTGAATTGTATTGACAGAGCCACACTTCTGGTAAAAGAAGGGGATAAAAAACCTATTATCATAACCATCAATGACAGCAGTATGGAATTAAAGATCAATTCTACTGTGGGCAGTATGAATGAAGAGATCGACATCAACAAAAGCGGTAAGGATATTATGATCGGGTTCAATCCAAAGTTTCTGATGGATGCCCTGAAAGTCATTGAGGATGAGGAAATCTATGTGTATATGGTCAATCCCAAAGCGCCCTGTTTTATCAGAGATGCAGGAGAAAGTTATATCTATCTGATTCTGCCGGTTAATTTTACCACAGTTTCCTGAAACGGCAGATCGGCAGACAAATCATAGGTAAGTGATTAGAAACGGGAAAATATGGAAAAACTCACATTAAAAGACGAATATATAAAACTGGGCCAGGCTCTGAAAGCGGCCGGACTGGTAGAGAGCGGCGTGGAAGCAAAATATGCGGTGCAGGATGGTCTGGTGTATGTAAATGGCGAAGTGGAGCTGCGGCGCGGCAGAAAGCTGTATGACAAAGATGTATTCACATATCAGGGAAATCAGGTCAGAATAGAGGAATCGGTATGATTATCAAATCACTGGAGCTTTCTGATTTCAGAAATTATGAATTTCTGCAAATTGCCTTTGACAAGGGGACCAATATACTGTACGGAGACAATGCCCAGGGAAAAACCAATATACTGGAGGCTATTTTTGTGTCTGCCACCACTAAGTCCCATAAAGGGAGTAAGGATAAGGATATGATACGTTTCGGAAAAGAAGAAGCGCATATCCGAACTTATCTGGAAAAAGAGGATCTGGAAAACAAAGTGGATATGCATCTGCGCAGCGCCAGGTCTAAGGGAATTGCCATCAATGGAAAAAAGATCAAAAAAGCGGCAGAACTTCTGGGACTTCTGAATGTGGTATTTTTTTCTCCGGAAGATCTGAGTATTATTAAAAACGGTCCGGGAGAGCGGCGCAGGTTCGTGGATATGGAACTGTGTCAGCTTGACAGTTTTTATTTATATAACTTAAATCATTATAATAAAATCGTGAATCAGAGAAATAAGCTGTTGAAGGATCTGGCTTTTCATCCGGAACTGAAAGAGACTCTGGGGATATGGGATGCGCAGTTGGTTTCCTTTGGCAGTAAAATCATTGAGAGAAGAAAGTTATTTGCAGAACAGCTCAATGAGATGACGGTCGACATACATAAAAAATTATCCGGCGGAAAAGAAACGCTGAAAATCATCTATGAACCGGATGTGGCTATGGATGACTTTGAAGAAAAGTGCAGGAACAACCAGGAACGAGATATCCGGTTAAAGCAGACCACTACCGGACCCCACAGAGATGATTTTTCTTTTATGATCGGAACTGTGGATATCCGTAAGTTTGGTTCCCAGGGTCAACAGAGAACAGCGGCCTTGTCTTTGAAGTTGTCTGAAATAGAGCTTGTGAAAAAGATATCGAAAGACAGCCCGGTCCTTTTGCTGGATGATGTTTTGTCAGAGCTGGACAGCAGCAGGCAGAATTATCTGCTGAACAGTATAGGAGATATTCAGACGATTATAACCTGTACCGGTCTGGATGATTTTATTAATAACCGTTTTGAAATCAATAAGATATTCAGGGTGACAAACGGAACGGCAGCAAGTGAAAACTGACCTGTTATAAAAAATTGAGATTCAGGAGGGATATATGAGTACGGAATACGGAGCAGACCAGATTCAGATACTTGAAGGATTGGAAGCAGTCAGAAAAAGGCCTGGTATGTATATAGGCAGCACTTCCAGCAGAGGGCTTCACCATCTTGTATATGAGATCGTGGACAATTCTGTGGACGAAGCGCTGGCAGGCTTTTGTGACGAGATTCGTGTGACAATAAACAAAGACAATTCTGTCATGGTGGAGGACAATGGTCGTGGTATTCCGGTTGGCATCAACCACAAGGCAGGCATTCCTGCGGTAGAGGTGGTATTTACGATTCTTCATGCAGGCGGCAAGTTCGGCGGTGGAGGCTATAAAGTATCAGGAGGTCTGCATGGTGTGGGTGCTTCTGTTGTCAACGCCCTGTCCGACTGGCTTGAAGTTACGATTTATCAGGAAGGCAAAGTGTACAGGCAGAGATATGAAAAAGGTAACGCCTGTTATTCTTTGAAGGAAATCGGTACCTGTGAGCAGGACAAAACAGGCACTACAGTGGTTTTCAAGCCGGATGAAACCATTTTTCAGGAAACGACAGTTTATGAATTTGATGTGCTGAAACAGCGTCTGCGGGAAATGGCTTTTCTGACCAAAAATCTGAAAATCATTCTTTGTGACAATCGTGTGACGAATAAAGAAACGGGAGAATCCACTCCCCTGGTAAAAACATTTCATTATGAGGGCGGCATTAAGGAATTTGTTACATACCTGAACAAAAGTAAGGCCGCGCTCTATGATACGATTCTCTATTTTGAGGGTATGAAAGATAACGTATATGTGGAAGTGGCAATGCAGCATAACGATTCCTATACGGAAAGCGCCTACAGCTTTGTCAACAACATCAATACCCCTGAGGGCGGCACCCATTTGGCTGGTTTTCGCAATGCCATCACAAAGACCTTTAATGATTATGCAAGAAACAATAAACTGTTAAAGGACAGCGAACCGAATCTGGCCGGCGAGGACATCAGAGAGGGAATGACCGCTATCGTAAGCGTAAAGATAGAAGATCCTCAGTTTGAAGGACAGACAAAGCAGAAGCTGGGCAATTCTGAGGCCAGAGGAGCTGTAGACAGTATCGTAAGTGAACAGCTTACGTATTTTCTGGAGCAGAATCCGGGTGTGGCAAAAACAATCTGTGAAAAGTCTATTCTGGCCCAGCGTGCCAGAGATGCGGCCAGAAAAGCCAGAGATCTGACACGGAGAAAAACAGCGCTGGAAGGAATGGCTCTTCCGGGCAAACTGGCTGACTGTTCTGACAAAGATCCGAAAAACTGTGAAATTTACATTGTGGAGGGAGACTCTGCAGGAGGATCGGCAAAAACAGCCAGAAGCCGGGCAACTCAGGCGATTCTGCCGCTGCGCGGAAAAATACTGAATGTGGAAAAGGCAAGGCTGGATAAAATATATGCCAATGCGGAAATCAAGGCTATGATTACTGCATTTGGTACCGGAATCCATGATGATTTTGACATCAGCAAGCTGCGGTATCATAAAATTATTATTATGACGGATGCGGATGTGGACGGAGCGCATATTTCTACTTTGATGCTTACTTTTTTATACCGGTTTATGCCGGAACTGATTAAGGGAGGATATGTGTATCTGGCACAGCCGCCGCTGTATAAGCTGGAAAAAAATAAAAAAGTCTGGTATGCTTACAGTGATGAAGAACTGAGTAATATTCTGAATGAAGTGGGACGTGACCAGAGCAATCGGATCCAGCGGTATAAAGGACTGGGAGAAATGGATGCAGAACAGCTCTGGGAGACTACGATGGACCCGGAGCGCCGTGTTCTGCTTCGTGTGACGATGGATGAAGAAACAGAATCAGAGGTGGATCTTACTTTTACGACACTGATGGGGGATAAGGTAGAACCCAGACGGGAGTTTATCGAGGAAAATGCGAAGTTTGTTAAAAATCTGGACATCTGAGTGAGAGGAGACTGGTTTGGAAGATAATATTTTTGATAAAGTACACGATGTGGACCTGAAAAAAACGATGGAAACCTCTTATATTGATTATGCCATGAGTGTAATCGCTTCCAGGGCGCTGCCGGATGTAAGAGACGGACTGAAGCCTGTACAGAGACGTGTCCTTTATTCTATGATCGAATTGAACAACGGTCCGGATAAGCCTCACAGAAAAAGCGCCCGTATCGTCGGTGATACGATGGGTAAATATCATCCTCATGGAGACAGTTCCATTTATGGCGCGTTGGTAAATATGGCACAGCCCTGGTCTATGCGTCATGTGCTGATTGACGGACACGGTAATTTTGGTTCTGTGGACGGAGACGGTGCGGCGGCCATGCGTTATACAGAAGCAAGACTTTCCAGAATTTCCATGGAAATGATTGCCGACATCGGAAAAGACACGGTTGATTTTGTACCGAACTTTGATGAAACGGAAAAAGAACCTGCCGTACTGCCCAGCCGGTTTCCCAATCTGCTGGTGAACGGAACCACCGGAATTGCAGTGGGGATGGCAACCAATATTCCGCCTCATAATTTGCGTGAAGTGGTGGGGGCGGTGACGAAAATCATTGATAACAGGATACTGGAAGACCGGGATACCAATATAGAGGAGATTCTGAATATTGTAAAAGCGCCTGATTTTCCCACAGGCGGTATTATACTGGGAACAAGGGGCAGCGAAGAAGCCTACCGCACCGGAAGAGGAAAGGTAAAGGTACAGGCTGTTACCGATATAGAAACGCTTCCCAACGGAAAAAACCAGATTATTGTGACAGAGCTTCCTTATCTGGTGAATAAAGCACGGCTGATTGAGAAAATAGCAGAACTACATAAAGAAAAAAGAATCGACGGCATTACGGATCTGCGGGATGAATCCGACAGAGAAGGAATGCGGATCGTAATTGAGCTGCGAAAGGATGCCAATTCCAATGTAATATTAAATCAGCTTTTCAAACATACCCAGCTTCAGGATACGTTCGGCATCATTATGCTGGCTCTGGTTAACAATGAACCGAAAGTTATGAATCTTCTTGATATGCTGAAATATTATCTTCTGCATCAGGAAGAGGTGGTTACAAGACGTACCAGATATGATTTAAACAAAGCGGAGGAAAGGGATCATATTCTGCAGGGATTGTTGATTGCCCTGGATCATATAGATGAAGTGATCCGTATTATCCGTGCCAGTCAGACCACTCAGATTGCGAAAGCCAGCCTGATGGAGCGGTTTGGTCTGACAGAAGTACAGTCGCAGGCTATTGTGGATATGCGTCTGCGGGCGCTGACCGGTCTGGAAAGAGAAAAACTGGAACAGGAACATCAAGAGCTGTTGATCCGGATCGGAGAATTAAAAGCGATTCTGGCGGATGAAAAGCTGCTTTTAGGTGTCATTAAAACAGAAATGACTGCCATTGCAGATAAATACGGAGAGGACAGAAGAAGTGTCATTGGTTATGATACCTTTGATATTTCCATGGAGGACTTGATTCCTAAGGAGAACACAGTAATCGCCATGACAAGTCTCGGCTATATCAAGCGTATGACAGTCGATAATTTCAAAAGTCAGAACAGGGGCGGCAAGGGAATCAAGGGAATGCAGACCATTGAAGAGGATTATATAGAAGATCTGCTGATGACCACCACCCACCATTATGTGATGTTTTTTACCAACTTTGGCCGGGTATACCGGCTGAAAGTGTATGAAATACCGGAAGCAGGCCGTACAGCCAGGGGAACGGCCATTGTAAATCTGCTGCAGATGAATCCGGGAGAAAAGATTACGGCGATTATGGCTGTGAAACAATATGAGGATCATAAAAATTTCTTTATGGTAACAAGAAACGGTATCGTAAAGAAAACTTCCATTATGGAATACAGCAATGTAAGAAAGAATGGTCTGACTGCCATCAATCTGCGGGAAGATGATGAATTGATAGAGGTGAAAATCACCGATTCTGATACGGATATTTTTCTGGTAACAAAACAGGGAATGTGTATCCGCTTTAAAGAGACAGATGTGCGGGCCACCGGAAGAAATTCTATGGGTGTGATCGGTATGAATCTGACTGATGGAGATGAAATCATCGGGATGCAGCTTGATCATCAGGGAGATTCTCTTTTGATTGTGTCCGGCAATGGTATGGGAAAACGTACCTATCTGGAAGAGTTTACGGTACAGAAAAGAGGCGGTAAAGGTGTAAAGTGTTATAAGATCACTGAAAAAACAGGAGATGTGGTAGGCGTTAAGGCTGTAACGGACGATCATGAAATCATGATGATTACTACAGGCGGAATCATTATACAGCTTCGTATGGAGGATATTTCCACATTGGGCAGGATTACATCCGGCGTTAAGATGATCAATCTGGATGAAGGAGTCAGTGTGGCCAAAATTGCCAAAGTAAGGGAAAAGGTATCAAATGGCAATCAGGAGTTTGAAAATCCGGAAGATGCTGTGGAAGAACTGGAAGATGAGAAAGAACAGGAACTGTGACAAAAGGGGTAGTATAACATGGAAGCATATACAGTATTTAAAGATCTGGCAATTATTATTATTATAGCGAAGGTGTTTGGTATTCTGGCAAGAAAATGCCGGGCGCCTCAGGTTGTGGGTGAGATTATAGCGGGGCTTTTGATTGGTCCCTGTGTATTCGGGTGGGTCAGTCAGACCGTTTTTCTGACAGAAATGGCTGAAATCGGTGTGATTCTTCTGATGTTTTCGGCAGGGCTGGAAACAGACTTAAAGGAATTGATTAAGACAGGACCGGTGGCATTTCTGATCGCGTGCTGCGGTGTATTTGTTCCTCTGATATGCGGAGCAGGGCTGTATATGGCGTTTTACGGCGTGTCTCCCTGGGGCAGTGAGGAGTTTTACAAGGCAGTATTTATGGGTACGATACTGACTGCCACGTCGGTCAGCATTACCGTGGAATGTCTGAAAGAAATGGGAAAACTGAAAGGGCACGTGGGGACCACCATATTAAGTGCGGCGATCATTGACGATGTAATCGGCATTGTGGTACTGACTTTTGTCATTGGATTTAAAAGCCCGGACTCCAATCCGTTCAAGGTTGTAATCAGCACTTTATTGTTTTTTGTATTTGCTATTGTGGTTGGTTTTATTGCCTATCATATTTTTGCCATGATAGACGAACGATATACACATACAAGAAGAATCCCCATTACCGGGTTTGCTTTTTGTCTGGCAATGGCTTATGTGGCAGAACGATATTTCGGTATTGCAGATATTACGGGTGCTTATGTGGCAGGTATTATTCTGTGCAGTGTAAAGGATGCAGATTACATAGCGCGTAAAATGGACGTAAACTCTTATATGCTGTTCGGCCCCATCTTTTTTGCCAGCATAGGTTTGAAAACCAATATCGACAATCTGACAATGGATATTTTTATCTTTTCCATTGCATTTGTGGCTGTGGGACTGATCAGTAAAATCGTAGGCTGCGGACTGATGGCAAAAATCTGCAGATTCAGAGGTAATGATTCCATGAAAATCGGTGTGGGCATGATGACCAGGGGTGAGGTGGCTCTGATCGTGGCACAAAAGGGGCTTTCGGTAGGATTGATGTCGCCGGTGTATTTTACCTCTGTGATTTTGCTCATTATTGTATCTTCTATTGCCACGCCGATTATCCTGAAGATTTTATATGCGTCAAAGCAGGAAGATCTGATTGAAATGGATCCTTACAATACATAAAAGAGGAGAAACAAAATGACAATATTTGAAGAATTAAAGGCAAGGGGGCTGCTTGCCCAATTGACAGATGAAGAAGAAATAAAAGAGCTGATCAATCATGGAAAGGCAACTTTTTATATTGGATTTGACCCTACCGCAGACAGTCTCCATGTAGGTCATTTTATGGCTCTGTGTCTGATGAAGCGTCTGCAGATGGCAGGAAATAAGCCTATAGCCCTGATTGGGGGCGGTACCGGAATGGTGGGGGATCCTTCCGGTAGAACAGATATGCGTACTATGATGACAGTAGAGCAGATTCAGCACAATTGTGATTGTTTTAAAAAACAGATGAGCCGTTTTATTGATTTTTCTGAAGGTAAGGCTCTGATGGTTAACAATGCGGACTGGCTGATGGATCTGAATTATGTTGAGCTGCTTCGGGAAGTGGGTGCACATTTTTCGGTCAACCGTATGCTGACGGCAGAATGTTATAAACAGAGAATGGAAAAGGGTCTGTCATTTCTTGAGTTTAACTATATGATTATGCAGAGCTATGATTTCTATGAGCTGTTCCAAAAATACGGATGCAATATGCAGTTTGGCGGAGATGACCAGTGGAGTAATATGCTGGGCGGCACAGAACTGATCCGGCGTAAGCTGGGCAAGGATGCCTATGCCATGACCATTACGCTGCTTTTAAATTCCGAAGGAAAGAAAATGGGTAAGACCCAGAAAGGTGCGGTATGGCTGGATCCCAATAAGACTTCTCCGTTTGAATTTTATCAATATTGGAGAAATGTTGCGGATGCGGATGTGCTGAAATGTATCCGTATGCTGACTTTCCTGTCACTGGAGGAGATCGACCGGATGGATGCATGGGAAGGAAGCCAGTTAAACCAGGCCAAAGAAGTACTTGCCTATGAGCTGACAAAACTGGTGCATGGAGAAGAGGAAGCCAATAAGGCACAGGAAGGTGCAAGAGCGCTGTTTTCCACGGGAAATGCGGCGGAAATGCCTACTGCAGAGCTGAGAGAAGAGGATTTTGCAGAAGGAAAGATTGATCTGATCAGCGTTCTTGTAAAGTCCGGCCTGGTATCCAGCAGATCGGAGGGCAGACGTGCCATAGAACAGGGCGGCGTTTCCCTGGAAGGGGAAAAAGAAACGGACATTAAGAAGGAATATGAAAAGTCTTATTTTTCTGACGGTATTGTCATAAAGAGAGGCAAGAAAAATTTCCGGAAAGTAGTTGTTAAATAAGATGAAAAAAAGGGCAATTATTTTTGATATGGACGGTGTTTTATTCGATACGGAGATTATGTCATCCCAGGCCTGGTTTCAATTGGCAGAGGAACGGAATCTGGGAGATATTGCAGATCTGACCAATGACTGTATCGGAAGAAACCGGGCAGATATTATTCTCCAGTTTCAGAATCAGTTCGGACAGGAGTTTGATGCGGAAGAGTTTTTAACGGCAGGCAGACAGTTGATGCAGGATAAGATTGACAGAGAAGGGCTGCCTTTGATGAAAGGTACTAAGGAGATTCTTAAGTATTTAAAGGAGAAAGAGTTTATCGTCGGTGTGGCTTCTTCCTCCAGCACAAAGACGATTATGAGTCATATGAAACTTTCCGGGCTGCTTGATTATTTTCAGGCTATTATAGGAGGAGATCAGGTGGCTTTGAGTAAGCCAAGACCTGATATTTATCTGAAAGCCTGTGAAGCAGTACATATGCCGCCGGAAGAAGTGATAGCGGTGGAGGATTCCCCCAATGGCATCCGGGCTGCCCATGCGGCCGGTATGAAGGCTGTGATGATACCCGATCTGGTGCAGCCGGATGCAGAGATTTCGGCGCTGTTATATCGGAAATATGATTCTTTGACAGAATTGAAAAAAGCACTGGAAAAAGAAGAGCTGTAGCATGCTGACAGCTCTTCTTTTGCGTTTTTCATATTACCAGAAAACTCCTTCGCAGGCATAAAAGAGCTGCCAGTCATAGCCTCCGTAGGGATCCTCAGAATCTTCCTGAAACCATTCTCCGCACAAGATTTTATAATTACGTGATTTTGTATCGTCATATAAATATTTGGAACCGTTATCGAGGTTAATATAAACTTCCAGATTGCAGGTATCATTTGATGCTTCATTAAACGCTTTCATAACAGATAAGATGTCCTGTATCAGTTTTATTTCTTTTATTGTGATCGATGTTTTGTCCTTCTGTATCTCTTTCATCAGTGTGGTATCGTCAATAGAAAAATGCATGGAAACTTTCAGGGGAAAGCGTTGGAATATGGTTTTGTAATTCAGACGATAAAACTGAATCATATGGTTTTCATCCTGAAGGCTCTGTAAAAGCTGATTTTTATATGCAATTTCTGCCGCTTCGGTTTTGTCATATTCTTCTTTCTGATCCATTGTATAGCTGATGACGGGATTGCCGAAAAAAATAAAGCAATATGATTTTCCATACCAATTTTTGGATGATAAATCCTGGAAAGTATTTTCCGGAAAAGGTTCGATCATATATTTTTGTTTGTAATAGTTACCCAGTTGCTTTTCCAGCCATCCGATCTGTTGCTTTTCCAGTCTGTCCATATTGTTCAGTTTCTGGGTATAGGTATATCCGGCCTGATCCTGATAGGTGATCTCCCATACGTCATATTGATATCCGTCGGTATGAAAGCCGCAGTCACAATTTACCGCTTCTATTATGACAGTTTCTTTTTCACTGATCTGATAATCCGGGCCGAACATAATGTGAAGCTGCTCCTGATAGATGGCGGGATAATCTTCTGCATAAATATGAGTCTGTGATTTACAGTGATGGGCGGCTGTCAAAATAAAAATAATAAGGATCAGGAAAATACACAGTGAAAGGATTATGGATTTCCTATATTTGTTTAAGATTTTTCTCAACGTCTTTCCTTTCTGTGAATTAAAACAATGGACAGCACGCTTTGGGGTCTTTCCATTGCCATGAATAAAATAACCCGGCAGTAAAAACAATCCGCCGGGCTTATGTAACAAATGTTATTTATTGTAACAAAAAAGCAGGTTTCAGAAACTTTCTATCATTAATCGGTTGCATAATTCAGCTTTACGGTAATGGTAGCCGTTTTATTTTTAGAACTGGTATCGAAAGCACCGCCATAGCTGTATTCTGAATCGGAATTTTGTGCGGTGATCTGGAATACTCCCAGATTGGCGCTGAGAAGGCGTGTCGTTTTGGCGTTTGTACCGTTTACAATAATATCGGCTCTCATCTTCGCATTTTCAGTGGCTTGTTCAATCAAATCCAGCTTCAGTTCATCCAGTTTTGTATAGTAGTATTCCGGAGAATCGGATTCAAATTCAATGTTGGCTTCGATCAGCTTAGTAATATCTCTGGAAATGGAATCTACCTTATCTATATCCTCAGAAGTGACGGTAACGGACTGATACAGATCATAACCATCCAGATATTCCCCGATCCGTTCTCCCTCGTCATTGTACTCAGTGATCCATCTCTGCGAGATGGAAACTGAACTGAAAGAAAGCTCAGATTCGGAAATACCGTTGTCCATCAGGTATTTTTTAATCACATCCGCATCATTTTTAATAGACTGATAAGCGCTTTTCGGTGTAGGGCCGTAGGAAGAGAAACTTCCCCTCCAGACAATCAGATCCGATTCAAAATCACAGCTTGCAGAGCCGGTAACGGTGATCCCGCTGCCTGCGGAATATTTCTTATATTTCGCAAAGTTGCCGGAAAAGATAGTGACGCAAATAATCGCTGAAATACCTGCGATCAGTGCAACCAGGACAGCCGTGTTAAACGGTTTTACAGGCGGTTTCCCCTGCGTCTCCTGTGACTGGACCGTTTCATTTTCATTTCCATACATGTTCCCATACATAACAATTCTCCCCTTTCAAATCCATTGATAAAAACAATTGATAATGCTATTATAGCAGATGAGAAGATATTTGCAATAAAAAAAGCACCATCCCCAAGGCCGCACTGCCTCAAAAATGGTACTCATAAGTGCGCCTTCAGGGGTTCGAACCCTGGACACCCTGATTAAGAGTCAGGTGCTCTGCCAGCTGAGCTAAAGGCGCTTATGTTTTACTTGTTTACAACACAATAATGATTATAGTATAATATGTTGGGGTTTGCAAGAGTTTTTTATAAAAAAATGAATTTTATCTTAATTTTGTGAAAAATATAAATTTTTGTTAAAGAAAACAGGAGTTATTTATGATATTTGAGACACATGCACATTATGATGACGCAGTATTTGATGATGACAGAAAAGAGTTGTTTGCACAGATGGCCGATCTTGGAATCGGAGCGGTTGTGAACGCAGGTTCCAGTCTGGATTCTGTTCAGAAGATTGTGGAACTGACGGAAAACTGTCCTTTTTTATATGGTGCCGCGGGCGTTCATCCCAGTGAAACAGGAGAATTGACAGAGGAAAGTTTCGCATGGCTGAAAGAGCAGTGTAAGAATCCAAAAATTGTCGCTGTAGGAGAGATCGGACTGGATTATTACTGGAAGGAGCCTGATCCGTCCATTCAGAAAAAATGGTTTGAGCGGCAGCTTCTTCTGGCACAGGAGGTTTCTCTTCCTGTAATCATTCATTCCAGGGAAGCAGCAAAAGATACATTGGATATGATGAAAGCGCTTCATGCAGAAAAAACAGGAGGGGTAATTCATTGTTTTTCTTATACAAAGGAAATGGCGGAAGAATTTCTGAAGTTGGATTTTTATTTTGGCATTGGCGGTGTAATTACATTTCCAAATGCCAGAAAACTAAAGGAAGCGGTTGCCTGTATTCCTTTGGAAAGGATTTTATTGGAAACAGACAGTCCTTATCTGTCCCCGGTTCCCAATCGGGGGCAGCGCAATACTTCTTTAAATCTTCCATATATTATCAGGGAGATTGCCCGGATCAGGGAGATTTCCTGTGAAGAGGTGGAAGAGATGACAAGAAACAATGCAGAAAAATTATTTCAGATACCGTGCAGAGGATAAACGACAATGGCAAATTTGGGAAATCCAACCAGAACCGCTGATATACTGAAAAAATATCAGTTTCATTTTCAGAAACGATATGGACAGAATTTTTTAATTGACAGTCATATACTGGAAAAGATCGTACAGGCTGCCGAAATCGGATCAGAAGATTTTGTATTGGAAATCGGGCCGGGAATCGGGACGATGACCCAATATCTGGCAGAGGCAGCAGGGTGGGTGACTGCGGTGGAAATCGATAAAGCGTTGATTCCGATTCTGCAGGATACCTTAGCTGTCTATCAGAATGTTACGATTATCAATCAGGATATTCTGAAACTGGATATCGCAGCTCTGGCAAGGGAAAAAAACGGGGGAAAGTCTGTCAAGGTGGTGGCAAATCTCCCTTACTATATTACGACTCCGATTATTATGGGATTGTTTGAAAGTCATGTCCCTCTGCAGAGTATTACCATAATGGTACAGAAAGAAGTGGCAGACAGGATGCAGGCCGGACCTGGAAGTAAAGATTATGGTGCATTGTCTCTGGCGGTTCAGTATTATGCGAAACCGGAGATTATGTTTTTTGTATCTCCGGGCTGTTTTATGCCCAGACCGAATGTGGGCAGTGCGGTGATCCGTCTGGTCAGATATGAAGAGAATCCTGTTTCGGTAATGAATCAGGAATTTATGTTTGCACTGATCCGTGCAGCTTTCGGACAAAGGAGAAAGACACTGGTCAACAGTCTGGTAAATGCAGGAACTCTGCAGGTGACCAGGGACCGGATCGTACAAGTACTGAAGGAGATGAATCTGGATCTGTCCATCCGGGGAGAAGCTCTTACATTGGGGCAATTTGCCGAGATAAGTAATCGAATCTGTTTTTGACTTATGCATATGGCTATGGTAAACTTACAATAGTTTAAAGATGGGGTAGTGTGGATTGTTCCATATGAGGTGAATACGTTGGATAAATATGAATATAAGATACGTTCAGAAGAAATCAAAACCCTGATCGGAAGAAAGAAATACGCGGAAGCGATGGAAATAGCGGATACAATCGACTGGCGTAAGGTAAAAAATGTAAATATGCTCTGTACAGTCAGCGATTTATATAAATTAAGCCGGAGATATGAAGAAAGCCGGGAAATACTGCTGCTTGCCTATGAACGTTATCCGGGGGGACGGATGATTATTTATTCGCTTTGCGAGCTGTGCATCAAGTTGGATGATGTAGTGCATGCAGTGGAATATTACAAGGAATTTGTACAGACAGCTCCCAGAGATAATGGCAGATATGTACTGCAGTATAAGCTGTATGAAGCCCAGGAGGTAACGCTGGAAGAGCGGATTGCCGTACTGGAAGAACTGAAAAGACGGGAATACAGAGAAAAATGGGCTTATGAACTGGCTTATCTTTACCATCGTATCGGACTTGGAACAAAATGTGTGGAAGAATGCGATGAATTGATTCTCTGGTTTGGCGAGGGAAAATATGTGACGAAAGCGATGGAGCTGAAAATGCTCCATGCTCCCCTGTCGCCGGAGCAGCAGAAAAAATATAATAAGGGCAAGGGAGGAGCGGTTTCTGCACCCGCGGCCCCTGAGCCGGCAGCGGAACCTGTTGCAGAAGAAGACGATCTGGATATTCAGGTAAAGCCTTTGAATGTAGGTGAGTATGCTACGATCAATCTGCAAAGAGAGCTGGCGGAAAGTATGCGTCAGGTGCTGGGAGAAGAAGAGTCACAGCAAAATGCACAGCCTACAATAGAATACGCTGCCGTAAGAGACTCTTATACGATGAATTATACCACAGATGAAATCAGAGATTTTCAGACAGAGCTGGAAAATAACGACCTGGAGATTTATGAAGAAGATTATCAAACAGATGAGTTTGAAGAAGAAGAGGTAAGGGAATTACAGGAACAGCAGGAAGTATATCTGCCTGAAGAAGAATACGAGGAATATGAGGACTACAGTGGAATAGAAACGCAGCCGCAAATGTTTTATGGGGATATGCAGCAGGCATATGTAGGGATGCCGCAGCAGGAAGCATATGAGCAGACATATGCGGAAGCACCGCAATCACAGCCATATGGAAGAGAATTGCAGCCACAGGTTCAGTCGTACGGGAGAGCGCCTCAGGCTCAGACATATGCAGGGATGCCGCAGATGCAGGCGTATGGAGGAGTATCTCAGCCTCAGATGTATGCAGAGACACCACAGATGCAGGCGTATGGAGGGGCATCCCAGTCTCAGGTATATACAGGAACGCCGCAGATACAAATATATAAAGAACAGCCCCAGGCGCGTGTATCAGCAGCCCGTCCGCAGCCTCAGACACATAGAAAGGTGCAGTCCCAGGCCACATACCATAAACCGCAGCCTGAGATCAGTATGGAAGGTCCGGGGGAATTTACCAGAGAGATTCTTTCCAATCTTTTACAGGACATAGAAGAGCCGGAAAAGGAGGAAACAGTACATTCTGATAAGAAACAGTATGATCCGGTTCCAGCAGAAGAAGAAGTGTTTTTTGAAGATCCGGATACGATGGAACTGTCTCTGCCCCCATTGGAAGAAGCGGAACCTGCCAGAGTGGTCAGGATGTCACGGACGGCTGAGATACCTAAAATCGTGCAGAGCAGTGGGGAAGAGATATTATCTCCTGTTACATATTACGGGAAAAAACAGGATCAGACACAGGCTCCGGATCAAGAAGAGACAAAAGAAAAAGAGATAGCTGAGATTCCCGCGGAAACAGAAGAGGAGGAAGTGGCGGTAGAGGCATCAGAAGAGGCGGATAACTCTGATGTGCAGACAGCTTCCGCAGAGGATATGACGCAGGAAAAAAACAGATATGATACGCTTTTAACTCAGGAATATGACGGACAGATTCGTCTTGCCGTTACTGCAGAGGATGAAGTGGAAAAACAGATCACCGGGCAGATGAGCATAGGCGATATTCTTGAAGAATGGGAAAAGAGAAAGAAAGAACATGAACAAAAGCGGGCCGAAGCAGTAAGAAAGCGTGTTAAAGAGCAGACAGGAGAAATTTTTTCCCAGTTTGACGCTTCCACCAAAGAAGGGATATTGGCGGAACTGGATGCACTGGCCGAAGAAACAGAGAAAAGGGAAAAAAGAAGATTTTCTGAAGAGAAAGAAAAGGATTCCGATGCTGTAAAAGAGGAAGAAGCTCTTCCGGAAGTAGAAGAGTTGGAGGAGATCGAAGAGATGAGCCTTACAGAGCAGTTTTCTCAGGAAACGAGAGAAGCTGTAAATGAGGCAGTCAGTGCACAGATGTCTCCGGAGGAAGATAACGCCGCAGCAAAAAATGCCGGAAATGATGAAGGTAATACAGAAACAGAAGAAGAGCCGGAATCGGTAACAGAGTCTGAAGAGCCGGCGGAGGAAGAGTCTCATACAGAAGAGCCTCATGAAGAAGAGCCGGCTGCCCCTGTCAAAGCAGAAAAGCAGCAGCGGCCTGAAAAAAAACCGGCAGAAAAATCAGAAAAAATACAAAGACCGATGACAGCAGAAGAAAAAAAGCTGTTCGGGCCTTTTATTCAGACCAGATCTACAAAAGATCAGATATTGGATACATTGGATCATATCAGTCTGGCTTCGTATACCGGTAATGTGATTCTGACCGGAGATGCGGGAATGGGTTCTATCAAACTGGCTAAGAATATCATCAAGGACATTCAGATGACGGACAGCAATTTTTCCGGCAGGATGGCCAAGATTACAGGGCAGGCTCTGAACAATAAGGATATGGAAAAAACTTTTTCCAAGCTCAGTAATGGTGCGCTGATCGTAGAGGGTGCGGGGGAACTGAAAGAAGGTACTATAAAATCTATGGTGAAACTTCTGGAGCAGGAAGGAAGAGGTATTATTATCATATTGGAAGATACACGTATCAATATGAACAGGCTGTTGGATAATTATAAAATTCTTCATCAGAATTTTAACCTGAGAATTGATATTGAGGCACTTGACAACGATTCTCTGGTACTGTTTGCAAAAAAATATGCACTGGAGAGGGAATATGCCATTGATGAACTGGGAGTGCTTGCATTGTATACAAGGATTGCCGAGCTTCAGACAAGCGAACATTCCGTGACGACAAAGGAGGTTAAGGAGATAGTGGAAGAGGCCATACATCATGCGGACAGAAAGAATATGTCTCATTTCATGGATGTGCTTCTGGGCAAACGGTATGATGATGAAGATATGATTATACTACGGGAGAAGGATTTTGTATTGTAAGGAGGGTTTTATGACAGGACAGGAGACCGTGTTTATTTCGGAGACAGACCAGTATTTATTTGCCAAAGGCACACATTATGATATTTATAAAAAGCTGGGTGCCCATGTATCGGTGGAGGATGGAAAAAGGGGGGTCTATTTTGCCGTTTGGGCGCCAAATGCAGCAAAGGTCAATGTAATCGGTACCTTCAACGACTGGAATGAGGAAATGCATGAACTGGAGAAAATAGGGCCGATGGGAATTTATGCCCGTTTCATACCGGATGTCAGGGAAGGTGAAATGTATAAGTTTCTGATTACCGCACAGGACGGAAGAAAACTATATAAGGCGGACCCGTTTGCCAATTTTGCAGAAAAAAGACCGGGTACGGCATCTATTATCACAAATCTGTCTCATATGAGCTGGACAGATGAAGAGTGGATGAATGCACGGAGAAGAAAAGACATCAATGCTGAACCTATGGCCATCTATGAATGCCATATCGGTTCCTGGATGCGTCATCCGGGAAGAGAGGATGAGGGCTTTTATACCTATAGGGAGTTCGCGGATGCCATTGTGAAATATCTGAAAAAAATGCGTTTTACACATGTGGAGCTGATGGGTATTGCGGAGCATCCTTTTGACGGTTCCTGGGGATATCAGGTAACCGGTTATTATGCGCCTACTTCCCGGTATGGCACACCCCAGGATTTTATGTATCTGATCAATACACTGCATGAAAATAAGATCGGGGTGATTCTGGACTGGGTACCGGCTCATTTTCCGAGAGACGCACATGGCCTGGCAGAGTTTGACGGCACTCCTTTGTTTGAGCATCCCGATCCGAGAGTGGGAGAGCATCCTGACTGGGGAACCAAGATATTTAATTACGGCAAATATGAAGTTATGAATTTCCTGATTGCCAACGCACTGTTCTGGATCAAGGAATTTCATGTGGACGGACTGCGGGTGGATGCAGTTGCTTCCATGCTGTACCTGGACTATGGTAAAAAGGACGGGCAATGGGTGGCAAATAAATATGGTGATAATAAGAATCTGGAAGCCATCGAATTTTTCAAGCATATGAATTCCGTGATCAGGGGCAGTTTTCCTGGGGTTATGATGATCGCAGAGGAATCCACAGCGTGGCCGAAAGTAACAGGCGCCATTGAAGAAGGCGGCCTGTTCTTCACATACAAGTGGAATATGGGCTGGATGCATGATTTCTGTGAATATATGAAGCTGGATCCGCTGTTCCGCAGAGGAAACCATTATGCCATGACTTTTGCCATGAGTTACAATGACAGTGAGAATTATATCCTTCCTCTGTCTCATGATGAAGTGGTACATCTGAAATGTTCCATGCTGAACAAGATGCCCGGCTACCATAAGGATAAATATGCAAATCTCCGTACCGGCTATACGTATATGTTTGGTCATGAAGGAAAGAAGCTGCTGTTTATGGGGCAGGAGTTTGGACAGGAGCGGGAATGGAGCGAAGAGAGAGAGCTGGACTGGTTTTTGCTGGAAGAGGATTTGAATAAGGGGATGCAGAGCTATGTGAAAGAGCTGCTTAAGCTGTATCGCAAATATCCCTGTATGCATGAAGTGGATAACAGTTGGGAAGGGTTTGAATGGGTGAAAGCGGATGATGCTGAGGAAAGCACCTATGCCTTTATCCGGAAATGTCCGTCCAGTAAGAACAGACTTTTGTTTGTTATGAATATGACCCCGATGGAACGGAAAGAGTATCGGGTGGGTGTTCCCAAGAAAAAGAAATATAAACTGGTGTTAAACAGTGATGATATGAAATTTGGCGGAGAAGGAAGAGAGATACCGCTGGTGCTCACAGCGGAAAAGGAACCCTGTGATTATCGGGATTTTTCCATTACGTTTGACCTGCCTCCTTATACTTCCGCAGTTTTTTCATTCTGATAAATGGAAGCGGACTAAGATGAAGTTACTGTAAAAGGTTAAGTTATCTGAAAAGAGAGCCGAAATAAAAGGTGAGTGCTGGAAAAGAACAGCATTCGCCTTTTTGATTGAATCCGATAAAACCAAAAAATCAGGAGACCATATGAGGATTACGTTTCAAAACACAGATACGAATCAGAATATAGAAAGGCAGCGAGCAGCGCAGAGAGAATCTTCTGCCTCAGGGACTGGCATGGGCGTAGAGGAAAGCTGCGGATATATGCTGGATCTATCCGGTTCATCCGGGAATCATACAATCTATCAGGAACAGGGAAAGACGATAGAAGATGTGATGGCGGAAGCAAGCGGGCAGAATGTGGATCTGACCAGTGATTATATGGCTGTGATGTCAAATTCCATGTCTGAGGAGGATTTTGCAAAGCTGCAGGAAAATGGATATCAGGTAGGCAGTACCCAGGTGGAAACGGCTGTTACGATTGTGGATCATATAAAGGCTTCCATGCTGGAAGCAGGTGTATCCATATCCGGTTATACAGATACATTGGATATGGATACACTGACGGAGATCACGGGAGATGCAGGGCTGGCCAGGGAATTAAATGAAGCGTTTTCCGAAGCAGGCGTGCCATTGACAGAAGAGACAGCCAGAGAAGCGATGGAAGCATTGGATGAGGCACAGGCTTTGAAAACGCCCGGAGAAGATGCCATGAAATATATGGTGCTTCATAAAAAGGATCCGGTGATAGAGTCTTATTATACGGCTCAGTACAGCAGTTTTGGAGATGGGAGCAGACAGGGCAGAGGATATTATCAGGATGAGACCGGTTATCTGAGCAAAAAAGCAGATGACATTTTGTGGGATAGTCTGCAGCCCCAGATAGACCGTATCGTGGAAGAAGCAGGATTTGCAGGTATGCAGGAAGCGGAGGATTCTGCCAAATGGCTGATTTCTGCCGGGATTCCGCTGACAAAGGAAACACTTTCCTCATATATGGAGCTGAATAAGGTTTCTTTTCCAATGGGACAGGATAAGCTGCTGTCGGCAATGGCGGCTGCGGTTTCCGACGGAAAGAGTCCCAGACAGGCTGATCTGACAGGTGCAGGGTCTCTTTGGGAACAGGCTTATCAAATATGGGATATGGTACAGAAACTGACACCTGAGGCTGCGGATACGGCAGCGGACGGAGAAAATGCGCTGACGCTTGCCGGGCTGGAAGCGGCCCAGCGGCTGATTGACAGCGGATATCAAAATGTGACGCAGGAAAATGCGGCAGCCAGGAGGCAATTGGAAGAAGTCAGGCTGCAGATGACGATTTCTGCCAACAGAGAGCTGTTGAAAAGCGGTTTTGCCATTGAAACGGCTGAGCTTGAACAGGTGATAGAAGCACTGCGGGACGTGGAACAGAATTATCATCAGATTTTGTTCGGTGGTGAGAGTGCCGGGGAAGCATTATCCCGTTCACAGCTTTATACGGAAACTGTGGAAACGGCTGCATCGATTCCTCACATGCCTCTGGCGGCAGTGGGAAAAGTAAGCATTGAGAAGGCGGATTTCAGCTTACAGGATGCCAAAGAGTCCGGCGAGGCCCTCGCAGCATCTTATAAAAAAGCAAATGAAAGCTATGAAACCTTCCAGACTGCACCCCGCAGGGATATGGGAGATTCGATGGCAAAAGCATTTCAAAATACGGATGTACTGTTGGAAGAGTTGGGACTTGAAGCCACCGACGCCAACAGGCGGGCAGTTCGTATTTTGGGGTATAATCATCTGGAAATCACGCAGGAAAATATTATGACAGTGAAGGCTGCGGATCAGGCGCTGCGTAATGTGGTAAAAAAACTGACCCCGGCGGCAGCCGTTGATCTGATACGGGAGGATAAAAACCCTCTGACCATGACAGTAGCCGAGCTGGATGATTATTTGACTGACAGAGGACAGGATTTCAGTCAGGAACAGGAAAAATTCAGTAAATATTTATATAAACTGGAACAGAAAAAAGAGATCACACAGGAAGAAAAGGAATCTTACATCGGTATTTACCGCTTACTTCGTCAGGTGGAAAAATCAGACGGAGCGGTAATTGGCAGTCTGCTTCATCAGGGCGCGGAGCTTTCTTTTAAAAATCTGCTGACCTTTGTCCGGACGGGAAAGGTAAAAGGGATTGATACGCGGGTGGATGACAGTGTGGGCACACTGCAGGAAGTCAGAGAAAAAGGAGTTTCCATTGATACCCAGATCAACAGCGCTTTTTCGGATGGAGAAAAGGAAAAAGAGGCGGAATACTACATAAGATTGGGGCATGAAGCCTATGACAGTCTGGATGGGGATAAAGTAGCACAGATTGCACCGCAGGAAGAGATGGGGCTGGAGGAATTTACTCAGGAGCTTCGCAGTACAGAAGCGGGCGAAGAACTGGAAGCATCTTATCTGCAGGAGCAGACGAAACAGTACAGAGAGATCAGGCCGGAAAAAGATACGCTGCAGATGCTGCAGATGTTGGAAGAGCCGGTGACATTGGAAAATATACAGGCTATGAATGCATATGGCCGGGGCAGCCAGGCCGCATTTTCCAGAATACGAAAAGAAGAGGATGGGCAGACGGACGGCAGTGAGTCCCGTTTTGCACAGTCCGTGTCCCGTCTGGAAGAGCAGTTTCAAAGCCGGGAGGAGGCCAGAGCCGCGTATCGGGAACTGGCGGAAACAGAAAAACAGATCGTGCAGGATGCCATGTATGGATCCAATCAGATTACGGTTTCAGATCTGCGGGAGCTGGGGCTTGTATACAAACAGATTTCCTTTACGGCTAAACTGGCCGATACTGAGAAATATGACATTCCTGTCATAACAGAAGATTCTGTGCTGGCTCTGCATGTGCAGATTGTACATTCCGATGAAAACAAAGGAAAGATAGAGGCTTCTATAGAAACACCTGAATACGGAAAAGTTTCTGTCAGGCTGCAGATGGAAGAAGGAAGGATAGGGGGACTTTTGATTGGTTCCGAAGAAAAAGGCGGTAAGAAGCTGGAGGAGATCAGGGACCATATACAGGAAGAACTGAACCGGATAGGATATGAAACAGAAAATATGCATGTGGGTGTCCGGAAAGGCGTACAGGTTGGGTTTGATTCCGTCAGGACAGAAGAGAGCCGGAAGGAAGTTTCCACAGGAGAGCTTTACAGAGCTGCCAAAGCGGTGGTCGTTACAATGCGCAGAGAAATAGAAAGGGGTTAATACCATGAAAATAAATTATAATATGTCAGCAGTACTTTCCAATGATCATTTAGCCAAAACAGAAAATTCATTGTCCAAATCCATTGAAAGGCTGTCATCCGGTTTTAAGCTCAATCGTGCCAAGGATAATCCTTCCGGGATGGCCATTTCCAAACGGATGCATGCACAGCTCCGTGGATTGTCTGCCGGTTCCAACAATGCCAGTGACGGTATTTCCATCATCAATGTGGCAGAAGGCGCCATGACAGAAGTGCATGAAATGCTGCAGCGTCTGAATGAACTGAGTGTGAAAGCAGCCAATGGACCCATGTCTGACGGTGACAGAGAGACGGTTCAGGAAGAAGTGGATGCACTTCTGGAAGAGATCAACCGGATCGCTGAGTCCACAGAGTTCAACGGCAGAAGGCTGATTGACGGAACTTACGATCTGAAAGGATTTGTGGAAAAATCCGTCAATGAAACGGATGCGACTTTTGATACTTTATCCGTTAAGGTGGAATCCTATTCCGATGAAGCCAAAATAGGGATTTATGAAATAAAACTTGAAACTTCCATGAAAACAGAAATGCGCAGAGAAATCGACGAGGACGGCATGGCTGTGGATGTT
Organism: Lachnospiraceae bacterium; assembly: GCA_009774625.1. Taxonomy (GTDB): domain Bacteria; phylum Bacillota; class Clostridia; order Lachnospirales; family Lachnospiraceae; genus VSOB01. Next base: position 25,259 of record VSOB01000010.1, on the reverse strand, counting down.
CCCTATACGTATCCCTGTGTAACGGCAGCCGTGGTTTCTCCTTCTTCCATTACTCAGGTTCACGGGAAAGATGTGGAACTGGAAGAAGTGCAGAATCAGAAAATGGTGGCTTCTCTGGATGATCCTCATACGGTGACTATTGTAGCTGACAACGGTTTTTCTCTTACACTGGATATTGATCTGGAAAAATTTATCACACCGCCTCAGACCCATCCGATTTCACGTACTTTTAATGTGGATTTGACCGGAATCGGACCGATGACCACACAGATCGGCGCCAATGAGGGGCAGACACTGGATATCCGGATCCCTACCGTATCCTGCAAAACATTGGGTGTGGCTGAACTGGATATGTCCTCAGAGGATGAGGCAAAAAATTCCATAGACAGAATTGCCAGAGCCGTGAACAATCTTTCTTCTATCAGATCCCGCCTTGGCGCTTATCAGAATCGCCTGGAGCATATGGTTTCCAGTCTGGAAGTAACGGAAGAAAATCTGACCGGCGCTTATTCCAGAATCGTGGATACGGATATGGCAGAGGAAATGACAGAATATACAAAGGATCAGGTATTGAGCCAGGCAGGCACTTCCATGCTGGCACAGGCCAATCAGAGGCCTTCTCAGATACTGCAGCTTTTGCAGTAATGAGAAAAGCCAAAAATTTTTCTGATATCATGAGGGAATGACTATGACTGACGAAGTGAAGAAAAATTTCACAGTGCGTATTACACAGGCCAATAAAAGCGAGCTGGTTGTGATTCTTTATGAAATGTATCTTTTCTACCTGGCCGATGCCGAAGAGGCAGGAGAGGATCAGGAACGGTTCCGGGAAGGACTGCGCAAGGCCAGGGCCTGTATGGATGAGCTGATTCATTCGCTGGATTTTCGATATTCTCCGGCGAACGATCTGCTCCGGCTCTATATCTATGTGATCAGGGAGATGGCAGGAGCAGACAGCCGCAGTTCGGCGGAGCCTTTGAAAATCTGTCGGAAAATTATAACAGAGCTTTTGTCAGCATACCGGGAAGTGAGCCGACAGGATACTTCACCGCCGATTATGGAAAATACGCAGACAGTATATGCTGGCTTAACCTACGGAAAAGGGGAACTCACGGAAAGTTTGTCTCACCAGGGGAATCGGGGATTCCTTGTATAAACTTTCCGACTTGGGAGTTTCGGCAGCCGCGTTCATCTTGGCAGCTTCCTGCAACAGGTATTTATAGCGCTTTTGTATGGCATTAACTTCATAAATATAGCAGTCGATCAGATCAGGATCCGTTGCGTTGTCGAAACCGGCGTATGCCGTTTCCAGTGCGTAACGGGTCTTTGCTATGTCGCTTAATATGCTGTTGTCCTCTTTCTCAACATGAGAACTTTTGCTGAAATAAGATTTCATAACGTTCCGCCTTTCCTGAAATTAAATTTGCCTGTATGATCAGCAGCTTTAGTATAGAGTATGGTCTTATACTGGTAATTTATTCATGTAATAGTTAAATTCTTACAGGAATAGAATGATAGAGACAGGAATGAATACTGTCAGATAAGGAAAGGAAGAGAAGTAAAAAAGCAGTGGAAGGGGAAACAGGATGGATAATATAACCGGCGGAGCTGTTATTGTTCTTATGTGTATCATTGTATTGTGTGTGGTTGCCCTGAAAAAAAAGGCCGAGTTTTTGCTGAATTTTATGCTGCGTGGTATAACAGGTGTTATTTCAATTTTTGTCATCAATGAAGTATTGGCGGCACAGAATTTTTCCACAATGGTGGGGATTAATTTCTGGACGGCTTTGACAAGCGCAATGCTTGGATTGCCGGGTGTTGCGTTGCTTTACGGCATACATTTTCTAAAATTTTTGTAGAAGATTACCAATGGACAAGAGGAAAGAGGTATACTATAATTCGACTTATAAATCACACCGACTGAACATATAAGGAGGTGGAAAATATTGTAAGTCTTTTGTTCTTTTTCATCCTGGCTGTCCGGGAAGATTACCGTACAGGAAAGATTTCCAATTTTCTTATTATTTCTGCACTGATCGGTGCGGTTCTTTATCAAATCAGACAACGGGGATTGTATCAAATTCCCTTTTCTATGTTTCACGCAGGTATTATGATTCTGATTTTATTTCCTTTGTTTTTATGCAGAGTTCTTGGCGCAGGCGATATAAAATTACTCGGTGTGACAGCAGCATTTTTGTCCTGGCGTCTGGCGCTTCTGATTTTTTGTTCAGGAATGTATTTTGCCCTGATTCCTGTTATCTTTTCATTTTTCAGAAAGAAAAATGTTTCTGGGAACAAAATTGTTCTGTCCGGCCCTATTCTGGGCGGTGTTCTGTTTGTTTTGTACAAGGAGGGTTATATTTGAAAAAACAGATTCTTGCTGTCTGTGATCCGGAAACAGAGTATACAAGGCGTTTTTGTGATTATATCGGCAAAAAAGGGGAGTATCCTTTTGAGGCGGCAGCATTTACCTCTATCGAGCGGCTGGAAAAATTCTGTGAAGAAGAACCGGTGAGTATCCTGCTCATTGCTGAGAATCTATATCAATCTTCCCTGAGAGAAAAAATAAAGGGAGAAATTTTTATTCTCAGTGAGGAAGAGACAGAAGAAGAGAAAAAATTATATCGATATCAGCCCTGTTCTGTTGTACTTCGTAAAGTAATCGGCTGCTGCAGTAGAGGTGAAGCAGAGATACAGCCGGGCAGGCGGAGCAGTGGTCTGCATATTATAGGGTTGTTTACACCGGTGCACAGATGCATGCAGACCGGATTTGCCATGACACTGGGAGAAATACTGGCACGGAACCACCGGACACTGTATCTGAATTTTGAAAGTTTTTCCGGTTTTACAAAACGTCTGGACCGGGAATTTATGACGGATATGTCAGATTTGATTTATTATGTCACCAATGCAAGAGAAGCGCTGATCTACAAGCTGAAAGGCATGACAGGAACGATTCAGAAACTGGATTATCTTCCACCTGCATTTTCCTGTATGGATCTGGCCCGTATTACGTTGGAGCAATGGATGCTGATGTTTCAGGAGCTGGAGAAGCATACGGATTATGAATATCTTATTCTGGATCTTTCCGAGCAGATTCAGGGGCTGTTTGATATTCTGCGTATGTGTGAAAGAGTGTTTACACTGGTTCGGGAGGACAGCGCGGCCCTTTCCAAAGTCTATCACTACGAAAAGCTGTTGGAGCGTGCCGATTACGAAGATGTTTTGAAAAAAACCTGCAGATATAAGCTGCCCTTTATCCGGAATGTATCCTTTGATGTGCAGGATCTGACTTATGGAGAGTTGGCTGAGTATGTGAGAAGGCTTGTAAAGGAAGAGATTTATGGATCATAAAAAAGAACTGTTGCTTCGGAAAATACATGAAACGATAGATTATTCCAGAGAGATGGAAGAAGCAGAGGTAAAAAATCTGATTGCAGAATGTCTGACAGAATATGGAAGGCAGGAATTTCTCACATTAAAAGAAAAAGAGAAGCTGGGAAAAGAACTGTTTTATGCCATCCGTAAGCTGGATATTCTGCAGGAAATTCTGGAAGATACAGAGATTACGGAAATCATGATTAACGGACCGGATCATATTTTTATAGAGAAGAAAGGAAGGCTGTATGCCTGGGAAAATTGTTTTTCTTCTCAGGAAAAACTGGAAGATATCATTCAGCAGATTGCGTCCAAGTGTAACCGGGTGATCAATGAAGCTTTTCCGATTGTGGATGCAAGGCTGGAGGACGGTTCCAGAGTCAATGCGGTGCTGCCTCCTGTAGTATTAGACGGACCTGTCCTGACGATACGTCGGTTTCCCGGAGAACCTGTGGATATGGAACGGTTGATTCAGCTCGGTTCTCTTCCCAGGGAAGCAGCTTTCTGGCTGAAACTGCTGGTACAGGCCGGATATAATATTTTCATCAGTGGAGGAACCGGTTCCGGTAAAACCACATTTCTGAATGCATTGTCTGAATATATTCCCAGAGAAGAAAGAATCATTACAATAGAGGACAGTGCGGAGCTGCAGATCAGGGATGCTCCTAATCTGATTCGCATGGAAACCCGGAATGCCAACGGGGAAGGATGCAGAGAAATTACCATCAGAGATTTGATACGGACAAGTCTGCGTATGCGTCCCGACCGACTGATCGTGGGCGAGGTCAGAGGCGGGGAAGCGCTGGATCTGCTGCAATGCCTGAATACAGGACATGACGGCTCTCTGTCTACCGGGCATGCCAACAGTGCCAGAGATATGTTATCCAGATTGGAAACAATGGCACTTATGGGAATGGATCTTCCGCTTCCGGCAATTCGCCGTCAGATTGCCTCCGGTATAGATATCATTGTACATTTGGGCAGACTGCGGGATAAAACCAGAAAAGTACTGGAAATTGCGGAAGTATCGGGGATGGATCAGGAAGAGATACGTCTGGAAACATTGTGTATATTTGAGGAGACATCAGAAAAAGGGGAAAGAGAGGTGAGAGGAAAACTTGTTTATAAGAAAGAACTGTCTGACAGACAGAAACTTGCAGCAGCAGGATTACCGGAATTACCGGCTTTCTGACAGAGAAAAGCTCTTATATGGTTTTACCAGCTTTCTGGCAGGCAGTATATTTTTATATTTCTTTTATCAGAGCTGGTATGGAATGCCGGCAGGGATTGTCTGTATGTTTCTGTTTTGCCGGTGGAAACGAAAAGAATTGTGTAAGATGAGAAAACAGAAATTAGAACAGCAGTTCAGGGACTGGTTAGAAGGGGTTTCTCATCATCTGGAAACAGGCTGTTCTGTGGAAAATGCATTTGTAAGAGCCGGGAAAGAGCTGGAACTTTTATATGGAGGGGAGTCGGATATCCTCAGAGAAGCCAGGAGCATGGAACACCTTCTTGCCAATAATGTTCCTTTGGAAAAAGTGTTGTCTGATTTTGCAGAGAGGAGTCAGGTATCGGATATCTGTCATTTTGCAGATGTATTTGCCATAGGTAAGCGTAGCGGAGGAAATCTTCGGGAACTGATTGGGGACAGTTGTGAAATCATTGCCATGAGGACCGATACCGAGCGTGAAATCCGTACATTACTTCATGGAAAGATTATGGAACAGAAAGTGATGTGCCTGATTCCTTTTGGCATCATATTTTACATAAGTATTTCTTCTCCCGATTATTTTGCACCTCTTTATCACAATCCGGCGGGAATCTGTGTGATGACCCTGTGTTTGACAGTTTATCTCTTTTCCGTCTGGCTTTCTCTTTGGATCATCCACATTGAGGTATGAATATGGAGGCTTTATTTTACATCGCCGGGTTTGTTTGTTCTGTTGTTTGTCTGTTGAAAAAGAAAAGAAGATGGAAGCCTGCGCTCTTTTTACTGGCAGGCAGTCTGGCAGCTCTGGGAATGTGGGCAGCAGGTAAGATGCAGCAGAAGGAGGGCAGTCTGAAAGAAATCCGGCGTGCAGAAAAAACAGGAGCAGAGACAAGGGTGGAGCTGGAAGCGGAAGCAGAAGGAGAGATAAGGAGCATTCAGATCAGTATAGCACCACAGGCATATGAAAGGAATGAATTACAGAGACTCAGTGAAACACTGTGGGAAAGTCTGAAAGAAACCATTGCCGGAGAGAAGGGGACATTCGATTGTGTGAGAGAGGACATGAGTTTACCGGAATCTGTGGAAGGGTATCCGTTTCGCCTGAAATGGACCACTAATGAGCCGGGACTTTTGTCAAGTGAAGGGAAAATCGGGCCGGATGTTCCGGAAGAAGGGGCAGCAGTGGAAATTACATTGCAGATGCTACAGGAGGAGTGTCAGTTTACGGCGGAGCATTCCTTTTATGTCAATGTGTTTCCCAAAAGCGGCGAAGCCTTCTGGAACAGACTGGAAGCTCATCTGAAGGAGATAGAGGAAGATACCAGAGTAGCAGGCAGATATATGCTGCCGGAACGTTTTGAAGGAAAAAGCCTGCGTTTTTTTCAAAAAAAAGCGCAGCAGAGCGGCAGGATTTTTCTTCTGTTTCTGTTTGGGGCAGTATTGGCAGCAGCAGGAGAAAAACGGGAATCAGAAAAACAGGACAATATCAGAAGGGCAAAAATCGAGCAGGAGTATCCGGAAATGATATCCAGGATGACGATGCTGATCGGAGCAGGTATGACAATATCCGGCGCTTTCAAACGGATTGCAGGGGAATATGGCAGGCAAAGGCAGGAAAAGAGCATGCCGCTTTATGAAGAACTGATGATTGCCTGCAGAGAGATGGAAGCAGGTATTGCGGAAATGAGAGCTTATCAGAATATGGGAAAAAGATGCGGACTGCCTTGTGTGATACGATTTACCGCTCTTTTGAGTCAGTTTGCAAAGAGCGGCGCATCCGGTTTGAAACGTGCATTGCATGAAGAAACCGAACAGGCGTTGAAGGAAAGAAGAGAACGTGCCAGACGAAAAGGAGAAGAGGCAGGCACAAAATTACTATTTCCCATGATTCTTATGCTGGTGCTGGTTATGGTGATTATTATGATACCTGCCTTTACCTCTTTTGGGTAGAAAGTGTGTTGAAAAATATGTATATGAAATATGCGCTGAAAGCAGAAGGAGGAATTTTATGAACAGAATATTTGATTTTTTGAAGGAAGAGGACGGGATCGGAACTGTCGAGATGATATTGATTCTGGTGGTATTGATCTCTTTGGTGATTATTTTTAAGGATCAGTTAACGGCTTTGGTCAATGATATCTTTTCTCAGATCACATCCAAGAGCAGCAGTATCTATTGATGAAGAGCTTTAAGGGTGAAATTACGGTTTTCCTTTCTCTGGTGCTTATAGTTTTGCTGTCTTTGCTGTTTGCGATAATAGAAGCAGCCAAAGACAACGGGGCAGATTTTCAGACAGAATGTGTGACGGATATGGCAATGCAGTCTGCGCTGGCAGAGTATAACAAAGAGGCATTGGAACAATATGAGTTGTTCCTGATTGATTTGGGATATGGCAGAGGAGAAGGGGATTATAGTTTGCTGGAAGAGCATATACAGAACTATATGCAGGATAATTTTCAGATAGAAACAGGAATTATGCCGGTAAAGATACGGGATTTGCTGGAACTGAATACAGAATATGTGACAATTATGGAAGCATCCGGGGCAGCCGATCTGTCAGGCATGGTATTGGAGAGAAAAGCCGTTGATTATATGCTGGATCGATATGGGATACCGGATTTTCAAAAGATTTGCAGTGCATCAGCAGCAGTGGAGCAGGAAGGATTTTTAGGAAGCGCCATGGAGGAAAAAAGGCTTGCAAATGAGCAGAAAATCGATGAGGTGGATACTACGGTAGAGGATGAGGATGGAAAACGGCATAAAGTACCTGTACATAATCCGGCAGACGGAGTAAACAGCAGAAGAGGAAGTATGGGGATTTTGAAAATCATAACCGAAAAGGAGGGGATTTCAGACCGGGAAACAGATCTCCGCTCCTGTTTATCCCACAGAAATTATACGAAAAGAGATGGGTTCCTGCAGGGAGAGCAAATGGTTTCCGATACGGAAGATATGCTGTTTCAGAAATATCTGATGGAAACATGCGGATATTATACAAAGGAAAAAGAAGGCGCTTTGCTTACTTATCAAATAGAATATATATTGTCAGGCAAAAGCTCTGATCTGGAAAATTTACGTACCGTGGTCAATCGGCTTTTGATTCTGCGGGAGGCTGCCAATTTTGTTTATCTGATCTGTGATACTGACAAAAAAGCAGAGGCGGAGTCTCTTGCCATGACATTATCTGCTGTGATCCTTTTTCCTGAACTGAAGGATTTGATTCAACTGTCAATTTTGATTGGATGGGCCTATGCGGAGAGCGTAAATGATGTAAAGATACTTCTGGAAAATGGGAAAGTCCCATTGTTGAAAAGCAGTGAAAGCTGGTGTCTGAGCTTACAGGATGCCATGAAACTGAAAGTTTGCAAAAGAGAAGAAAAGGAGCGCAGCGGCGGCGGTCTTTCTTATGAAGAATATCTGCATCTTCTGCTGGCTGTCATGGATCGGGAAGAACGGAATCTGCGTTTTATGGATCTGATGGAAATGGATATCAGACAGACAAAAGGCAATGAACTGTTTTGTATCGACCACTGTATTCATTCTTTTACCGCAGAAATAGCGGTAAGCGCAGGAAATAACCACACCAGTATCATAAAAAGGACAGCGGGATATCAGAAGTAGAGAAAACAGTTATGCATACAGAAAAAGAGGAAGGAGGAAACAAAGATGCGTTTCTTTTGGAATGCGGAAATATCTTGGAAAGGAGTTCTGACGCATTATCTCATTTGGACAAGCCCCCAATCATGTCCAGACATTTCACTGAATCCTGAAGTATATCATAATCAAACAAAGCAAACAGATTTTACAAATCTTATCATCCGCGCCAAAAGGAGCGTGTCTTTGTTTCCTTATCATCTGCATGGCAGTATTACAGTTGAAACAGCTTTTGCCCTTCCTGTTTTTCTTGTTTTCTGTATTCAGATCATGAGTTTGATCAGTCTGATTCAGCTTCACAGTGCACTGGAGGCTTCACTGCATCAGGAGGCTGCGAAGGCATCGCTGCAGGCATATGCGTATGACCGGGCCGGAGTGGACATTGGTTCCGGAGCAGGCGGCATAGTGAACGAAACATTGCTGAAAGGCAGAGTGATGAACAGGACAGGAAGAGAGTATCTGGATCATTCTATGGTAAAAGGCGGAAGCAAAGGGATTCATATTCTGTTTACCGGAGAGGATGACAGGCAGGATGTGATTGATGTGATTCTTTTCTATCAGGTCCGGCCGATGGTGGATATTCTGGGGTTTTGTGAGTTTACGATGGCCAATAGATGCCGTATGAAGGCATGGACCGGATATCAGCCGGATACAGGGTCAGAAGAGGGAGCAGATACAGAAGAGCTGGTCTATATCACTGAGACAGGCACCGTATACCATAAAAGCAAAAACTGCAGTCATCTGTCCCTTTCTATCCGGTCAGTGGAAACTGACAGCCTGTATGTTCTGCGAAATGAGGACGGCGGAAAGTATTATGCCTGTGAGCGTTGTGGGAGGGGTACAGGCGCGATTGTTTTTTTAACAGATCAGGGAAATCGTTATCATACGTCCCTGTATTGCAGCGGATTAAAAAGAACCGTTTATACGGTTACTGTTTCACAGGCAGGAGGGAGAGGGCCATGCAGGAGATGCTCCGCTACGGGTTGATGGCATTGTTTTTAGGATTCTGTACCTGGCAGGATATGAGGACAGGCAGGATTTCTTTTATTGTAATATTGGTATTTGGTATGGTTGGAATCGGCATAAATCTGCTGGCAAAATGTCCGCCTGCCATAGTGCTTTGCAGTATGCTTCCAGGTCTTGGTATTCTGCTGTTTGGCAGGATGTCGGGAGAACAGATTGGATATGGGGATGGACTGGTCATGGTGGTGGCAGGCTTGTTTTTAAAAGGTGAAGGAGCAGTGAGTCTTTTTCTGACAGGACTGTTTTTGTGCGCTGTAGGTGGGATCATCCTGTATATCACAGGAAAAGTGAACAGAAAATCAGCACTTCCCTTTCTTCCGTTTTTATTGGCCGGTCTGGGTGTACATATAGTATTTGTTTGCAGATTATAAGCTGCCAGGTGCAGAGGAGGGAAACAAAAACATGAGAAAAAACCGAACCGGAGGCGGATTGCGCGGCAGCTTTACCATTGAAGCGTCCCTGCTTTTGCCTGTGATTATTTTTCTGATCTGGAATATTTTATACTTATCTTTTTTTCTGTATGATCAAAGCACTGTTTTGCAGGGATGTTATTGTACGGCCCTTCGGACAGAGCGGATGATCGGTACGGCAGAGGAAAAGAAGATTGCTGCAGAAGAAAAATATAAGCAGGCGGTAAAGCAGAAAACAGCAGCAGCGGTTTTGGAATATAAGATGGAGAGATCGGAAGATGAAATATGGGTGGAAACAGAATTTACTCTGCAGGCTCCCGGTGAAAATCTGTTTCAAAGTGTTTGGAAGGGAAGGCAAAAGCAGAGAGCGGATACATGGGAACCGGTTGCTTTTATCAGAAAATGTCGGAAAGCAGAAAATATCTGGAATGTAATTCAGTCAGGGAATGTATAATATGAGAGGAAAAATAAGATATCAGAAGGAACTGCAGAAAACCTATGTAATTGCAGAAGAATGTGAAAGGGAAGGGATAGAAAATTATTTCGGTCAGATGGTGCTGCGCGGCAGGATCAGAGGTCTGGCAGGATGTGAGATGCATCTGATAGACGGACAGAGGGAAATCTGGTATGATATTACTTGCCTGCAGCCATTGGAACAGGCATATGCTGTGAAAGAGATGACATACCGGGATCTGAAAAATCTTCTGATGCAGGTGATACAGCTTTGTGCAGAGATGGAAAAATATCTGCTGGATGGCAGACAGCTTTGTTTTGAACCGGAATTTTTATATTGGGATCTGGAAAAAGAACGGGCCGTTTTTCTATATGATTTCACTGAGGAAAAGTCGGAAAGCGGCATTGTCAGACTGGCGGAGTTTATTTTAGAAAGAACCTGCCATGAGGAGGAAGCGGCGGTAAATCTGGCTTATTTCTTTTATGAATGCTCAGCCAAAGCGGGTTTTTCCTTAAAGGAAGTGGAACAATATCTGGAAACAGATACCACAGATGCAGAATCAGAAAGAAAATTGTCTCAGAGTCAGGCGGGGGAAGAGCAGCACAGGAAAGAAGAAGTACAGACATGGACGGGACAGGAGAGAGAACAGGAGATATTCCAGAAAGAACTTCTGCAGACGGAAAAGCAGAAACCGATTCCGATAAACAGTGGAAAAACAGGAGAGAAACAGTTATTTTCTTTCTTTTCGGTGAACGGAAAATGCGGAAAACAAAAGGAGACTGGTTTGGCCTGTGCAGTAATGGCAGTGTTATGCGGAATTGCATTTTTGGTTTTCCGGCAGTATTATCTTATGACCAATTGGGAAGAACTGATATGGATTGCCGTATCTGCCTGTTTTTTGCTGGCAGGAAGTTTATTTTTTCTGTATGGATACAGAATAGAGAAAAAAGAAGAATGTATTGAGAAAAAGGATACTTATGACAGCACGGCAGGGAGTGGGCTTGCAGAAACAGACAGGAATCAGGAAGCCGAATTTTGGCAATGGGATACAGAAGAAAAAAGCACAGGCCAGAATGAAGAAGATGACAGGACAGCTGGTAAAACATTGTATATTGGCAAGTCATTGTTCCACAGAGAATACAGCCTGACAGAGATAAAAAAGGGAGTGGAAAAAAACTATACGATCTCTTCTTATCCGTTTGTGATCGGAAAGGACAGGGAGCGGGTGAATTTATATATCAAAGAGCATTCTGTCAGCAGGATTCATGCCAGACTGCTGGAAGAAAACGGAAGCATTTATATAGAGGATCTGCACTCCACCAACGGCACATATCTGAATGACCTGCCCTTACAACCTCATGACAGGGTAAAGATAAAAAGAGGAGATATCATTTTGTTTGGAAATGCGGAATTTGCTTTCCGATAAAAAGTAAGATATAATGATATTGCGCCGGGCGGAGCGAGTGTGTATCCTCCGGAGGGGCCGTGTCTGTTTGCGGATATGGCAGCATAGAAGCGCGGGTATGCGATTCAGGATACTCATAGAAAATAATAAGGATGAAAACAGTATGAAGATTCATATTTATTACGGCGGACGGGGATTGATGGATGATCCGACTCTATATGTGATTAATAAAATGCAGGAAGTTCTGGAAGAACTTCGGGTGACAGTGGTGCGTTTTAATCTGTATGAAATGAAGAACAGCATTGCCACTGTGCCCCAGACATTGAAGGATGCTGACGGAATCATCCTTGCCTCAACGGTAGAGTGGCATGGAATCGGAGGATATATGCATCAGTTTCTGGATTCCTGCTGGCTGTATGGGGATAAAGAAAAGATCAGCCAGATTTATATGTGTCCTGTTGTGATGTCAACCACATATGGAGAACGGGAAGGGAAGCTGGATCTTTCCGTAGCATGGGAAATTTTAGGAGGGCTTCCCTGCAGTGGTATCTGTGGGTATATAGCCGATACGGTCAGTCTGGAAATGGATAAGGAACTGACCAGGTTGATTGAGAAAAAAGCAGAGAATATGTATCGGACTGTGAATCAGAAGATTTCCAGTTTTCCTGCCAGCAATCAGGTAATCAAACAGATGGTATCTGTAACCAAGAACATAGATCTGACGCCGCAGGAATCAGAACAGCTTTCCCAGTATGTATCGGATGAAAGCTATGTACAGAGACAAAAAGAAGATATTCAGGAACTGACAAGTCTGTTTAAGGGGATGCTTGAGAATCAGGATTTAAATGAAGAAAACTCATATCTTGAGGATTTTAAAGAGCATTTCAAACCGGGAGCGGGGATCAGAGCGGTATATCGTTTTCAGATTGACGAAAGGGAGAAGCCGCTGATTATAGAAGTGGACGGACCGAGAATGAATTGCTACTATGGAAATGTTACAAGAGTGGATGTGGATATAAAAACGGGCAGCAGTACCATGAATGATATCGTATATTCCAGAATGAGTTTTCAGAGAGCATTTATGAGTGGAAATATGAAAACAAAGGGTGATTTTAAACTGCTTCGTGCACTGGATCAGATTTTTGTATTTCAGGAATAGGCGGATCAGATACGGATAGCAGCTATCAAACAGGCTGAGGGAGGAAGAGAAGGATGAAGAAAGAAGATTGTATTTTCTGTAAAATTGCAAATGGGGAAATTCCGTCCAAAACATTGTATGAGGATGAAGCGTTCCGGGTGATTCTGGACTTGGGCCCGGCAACAAGAGGACATGCTCTTATTTTACCTAAAAATCATTTTGACAATCTGTATGAGTTGTCGGATGAGGCGGCATCCGGTGTGATGAAACTTGCCAGAAAAATGGCAGGGATTATGACGGAAAAGTTAAACTGTGATGGGTTTAATCTGGTGCAGAACAATGGAGAAACAGCAGGACAGACAGTATTTCATTTTCATATGCATCTGATTCCCAGATATAAAGGTGACGGACAGAGAATTAAAATCGGATGGATACCGGGAGAGCCGGATCAGGAGGAACTGGAAGAGATCAAGAAAACCATTGCAGAATAAGAATTTACAGTCAGGTTTTGGATGCTGAAAATCCGAATGAAGAAACAGGGCGGCACCCTGCAGTATCGTAAGTCATAATAGGAAATACCGATGATTTTCTATTATGTTATGATACTGTATGAGCTGCCGCCTCATTGATCAGTTTCATAATTGTCTGAATGGAGCCAAGCTGATCGCTCTTTCCCATCGCATCAATATAGATCTGCCGTGAAAAATACAGTTCGTGCACTTTTTCCACAAGAACAGAATCGATCAGGTCATCTTCATCTATCACAAGACTAAAGCCCTGTGATTCAAAGGAGTGAGCATTTAGTATCTGATCACCTCTGCTGCTCTTGGATGATAGCGGGATCAGTACATTGGGCTTTTTCAGCGCCAACAGTTCACAGATGGCATTGGCGCCTGCACGGGAGATGACCAAATCTGCCAATGCAAACAGATCTTTTAATTCTGCTTTTACATATTCGAATTGCTTATATCCCGGTACACTCAACAGAAGATTGTCGATTTTTTCTTTTCCGCAGATATGGACTACCTGAAAATCTTCCAGAAGTTTGGGCAGCGCTTCCCGGACAACTTTATTGATGGAAGCAGCGCCAAGACTGCCGCCGATAACCATAATAACAGGTTTGTTTGCCGTAAAACCGCACAGATCCAGTGCTGCAATCCGATTCCCCTGACGTAGTTCCGCACGGATGGGAGAGCCGGTAAGTACAGCTTTTTTTCCCGGCAGCATTTTCAGAGTTTCGGGAAAATTGCAGCAGACTTTATCCGCCACCGGAATGCACAGCTTATTGGCAAGTCCGGGTGTCATATCAGATTCATGAATGATACAGGGAATGCCAAGAGAGTGAGCAGCCCGTACTACCGGTACAGATACAAAGCCGCCTTTGGAAAAGACCACATTGGGTCTGATCTGTTTTAAAATTTTTCTTGCTTCGGCATAGCCTTTGATGACACGGAGCGGGTCCGTGAAATTCTTCAAAGCAAAATATCTCCGGAATTTACCTGTGGAAATACCATAATAAGATATTTTGTAGTCCTCGATCAGTCTTTTTTCAATGCCGTCATAGGAACCAATGTAATGAATTTGATAGCCGGTTTCCTGAAGAGAAGGAAACAGTGCAATATTGGGAGTGACATGCCCCGCGGTTCCACCGCCTGTTAAGACGATTTTTTTCATAATTGGAGCCTCCTAAGAATTCTGTTTGATGGATTCCAGAGCCTGTGCAAGCTGATCGGGACAGGAAGTGGACTTGAAGCCGCATTTGATTCCTTTTAAACGTTCGATAGCCTCTTCTATTTTCATTCCTTTTACCAGACGGGAGATCCCCTGCAGATTTCCATTGCATCCCCCGGAAAAAGATACGGATTCAATGATACCGTTGTTCACATCGATATCTATTGCATTGGAGCAAACGCCCTTTGGTACAAATCTCATAAAAATTCCTCCTGATAAGTATGTAATTTACGGATAACAGATATTATAACAAAATTTGACAACGGTTTCCAGTATTTCAAAAAATTTTGGCGAAATATGTAAAACGATTTTTGAGCTGCAATCACGGCATCATGGTATAATAAGGAAGCACAAGGAAGTGTGCAGGTTATCAGCCGGCGCCGGATCAATGGTTTAGGCTGATGACATATTTAATCTATGCAAAATAAGAAGGAGCGGTGCACTGACACAGCAAAATGGTTTTCAGGAGGTGCTTTTATGTTTTCGGGATTTTTTGTGCATACTTATTTCATGGGAGTGGTTTTAGCGTTATTAGTATTGAGCATTTTGTTTCAGATTATAATCGGACTGTTGTATCGTAAAATAATTCGTGAAACAGACAATATGGCGGTGACAGAACATAAACTGCTGAAACAGTGCAAATTAAAATTTTCCAATTGTTATGAACTCAATGAAGGCAATGTGAATGTACCGGTTTTTGTGGACAAGTTTGTGAGTCAGCTTCGATTCGCCGGTATTTCTCTGACGAATATGTCTCATTTGTCAGGACAGCTTATGCTATTGTCCGTGTTTGCAGCAGGGGTGGGAGCCTGTAAGGGGATTATTGACGGGGACATGCTGGGTGAACTGCTGCCTTATTATATTGCCAGTTTGTTTGGATTGTATGCCTATTTTTCTGTTTCCTCTCTGGTGGATGCCAAGGGAAAAAACAGCATGGTGCGTACCAATCTGATTGATTACCTGGAAAATCATATGGTAAAGCATCTGATATTGGCGAAGGATGAAGAGATGCAGCCCTATATCATTAAAGACAGTATGAAAGAAGCAGTGGAGGAAATACAGGAAACAGAAGAAGGCAGAGAAACAGAAGAAACAGGGCTGGTAAAACTGGAAACCCGACGTTCTTTCACAGAGCAGGACCAGGATGAGCTGGAAGAACTGTTGCAGGAATTTTTGGCATAGCAAAGAGGGACATGCCTTGAAAAAACAGGATGGCTTTGCTATACTGAAAGCGTATCACGGTATCGTAATTCAATTCGTAAAAAGGAGCAGGAGAAATGAGTAAAAAAGTTACGTTTGACTATGGAAAAGCGGCGTCTTTCATCAGTGAACATGAAGTGGAATCCATGAAAAAGCTGGTAATGGATGCAAAAGAGCTTCTTCTTTCCAGAGAAGGCGCGGGCAATGATTTCCTTGGATGGATTGATCTTCCGGAAGTGTATGACAAGGAAGAGTTTGCCCGGATCAAAAAAGCAGCAGAAAAGATACAGAAGGATTCGGAGGTGCTGCTGGTAATCGGTATCGGTGGATCCTATCTGGGAGCGAGAGCGGCCATAGAATTTTTGAGACACAGCTTTTATAATATGGTGGACAAGAGCATACGCAAGACACCGGAGATTTACTTTGTAGGAAATTCTATCAGCTCTACTTATATTAAGCATTTGATGGATGTGATCGGAGAGCGGGATTTCTCCATTAATATGATTTCCAAATCCGGTACAACGACAGAACCTGCCATTGCATTCCGTGTATTCAAGGATATGATGGAGAAAAAATATGGCAAGGAAGAGGCTGCAAAGCGTATCTATGCCACAACGGATAAGGCAAGAGGATCTCTGAAGAGCCTGGCAACAGAAGAAGGATATGAAACCTTTGTGGTACCGGATGATGTGGGCGGGCGTTTTTCTGTTCTTACTGCAGTGGGACTTCTGCCGATCGCGGTGAGCGGCGCTGATATTGATAAACTGATGGAAGGTGCACAGGCAGGAAGAAAGCAGGCAATAGAAGCAGCATTTGAGGACAATGATGCACTGCAGTATGCCGCATTGAGAAATATTCTGCTGAGAAAGGGCAAGACCGTTGAGATTCTTGCAAATTATGAACCCAGTGTTCATTTTGTATCTGAATGGTGGAAGCAGTTATATGGAGAGAGTGAAGGCAAAGACCAGAAGGGTATTTTCCCTGCCAGCGTGGATCTGACAACCGACCTGCATTCCATGGGCCAGTTTATTCAGGACGGCGCACGTATCATGTTTGAAACAGTGCTCAATGTGGAAACTTCCCGTGAAGAAATTCTGATCGGTGAAGAGCCGGTAGATCTGGACGGACTCAATTATCTTGCAGGAAAGAATGTGGATTTCGTCAATAAGAGCGCTATGAACGGAACCATTCTGGCACATACAGACGGGCAGGTTCCCAATCTGATCGTTAATATACCCGAGGTCAGTGAATATTGTCTGGGTCAGCTTTTCTATTTCTTTGAATTTGCATGCGGCGTCAGCGGCTATCTGCTGGGCGTAAATCCGTTCAATCAGCCGGGCGTGGAGAGCTATAAGAAAAATATGTTTGCATTGCTTGGCAAGCCGGGCTTTGAGGCGCAGAGAGAAGAACTGCTGAAGAGATTATAATAATATGAAACTTGTGATTTTGGAACGAAACAGTCTGGGGACCGATATTGATGTAAGTTGTTTTGAACGGTTCGGTGATGTAATGGTTTATGGCAATACTGTCCGGCATCAGGTGGCTGAGCGGGTGAAGGATGCGGAGATCATTATGAGCAATAAGGCGCCGCTGGTGGAAGAGACATTAAAAGATGCGGCTTCTGTAAAGCTGATTTGTCTGTTTGCCACCGGGTATGACTGTGTGGATCTGGAGTACTGCAGGAGCAGAGGGATCAAAGTGGCCAATGTGGTGGATTACTGTACGGATGCGGTCAGTCAGCATACCTTTGCCATGCTGTTCTATCTTCTGGAGCATCTCAGACATTATGATGAGTATGTCAAGAGCGGTGCATACGGCGCACAGGATCGGTTTTCCAATTTTGATCTGCCTTTTACTGAGCTGACCGGAAAAACATGGGGCATCGTGGGGATGGGACACATTGGCAGAAAAGTCGCTGCCATTGCGCAGGCGTTTGGATGCCGTGTGATCTTTTATTCCGCATCCGGTAAGAGTACCTGCACGGACTATGAGCGGGTGGATTTGGATACGCTGCTTGCATCGTCCGATGTTTTGTCTCTTCATTGTCCGCTCAGTGAGAGGACGAGAGGGCTGATTGACAAAAAAGCGCTGGAAAAAATGAAACGGACTGCTATATTGCTGAATGTAGCCAGGGGTCCGGTGATTAACAATTCGGATTTGTATTGGGCGCTTCAAAATGAAGAGATAGCCGGGGCAGGACTGGATGTACTGGAGAAGGAGCCGATTACCTCTGACAATTTGCTGGGAAGGATACAGGACAGCAACAGGCTGTTGATTACACCTCATATGGCCTGGGCGACAACCGAAGCCAGAACCCGTATTGTAGAAGAAGTATGCCGGAATGTGGAGGCATATCTGCAGGGTAAGGACAGAAATATTGTTACATGAATTTCCGGCTGCCGGAGAATAGATAAAAGCGGAGCCGTAAGGCAGAACTGCGGGCAATAACAGCGGCTCTGCTTTTTTTACAGCCAGATCCGAAAAGGTTTGATGAGATCTGATATGAAGATATGTATAGTAGAAGCAACAGTGAATAAGAGGAATGCTGTAAAAATAAACAAAAAAGCAGTAAAAAATTAGGTAAAATAGTAGAAGATCATGAACCCTGCGGGAAACTAACTTGACATCATGCATAAATTCGATATAATGAAATTATATTTCATATAATGAAATGTCGTTTCACAATGTGAAACTAGAATGCAAAGCATTCAAACAGGGAAAAGGGCAATTCCCAATCAGAAACAGGAGGAGAACAAATGAAGGTAAAAAAATTATTGTCAACAGTATTGACAGCAGCTATGGTTGCCACTATGCTGGTTGGCTGCGGCAACTCTGACGGCGGCAGCGCACCGGCAGGAGATGCACCTGCTGCAGAATCCTCAGGCAGCGGAGATGCTGCGGCAGCACCGGCGGGCGGTGCAGATTTATCCGGTGAATCCATCACCTGTATTGTACCTTATGATGCAGGCGGCGGTACGGATACCGTAATGAGAGCTTTGGCAGACGCGGCAAAAGGCTCTTTCAAAAACGTAACAGTGGAAAACCGTTCAGGGGCAGGCGGCGCTACCGGTATGCTGGCAGGCGCTACGGCAAAGGCTGACGGAACTACCGTTACGATGATTACTGTGGAGCTGACCACACTGGAAGCGATGGGAACCAACGCAGGTTTGACTTATTCCATGTTTAAACCGATTATGATGGTAAACAGTGCATGTTCGGCTATTACCGTAAAATCTGATGATGACCGGTTTTCCACATTGGAAGATCTGATTGAATATAGCAAGAGCAATGAACTGCAGATGGGCAATTCCGGTAACGGTGCGATCTGGCATTTGGCAGCAGCAGGTCTGGCAAAGACAGCAGGCACAGAGTTTAAGCATGTGGCATATGACGGTGCGGCAGGCGCAATCACAGACCTGCTGGGCGGACACATTGACGCAGTGGCAGTTTCTTATGCAGAGGTTGCAAGCTATGTGGAGAGCGGCGACCTTAAGGTGCTGGCAGTTATGAGCGACAATCGTCTGGAATCCATCCCGGATGTACCTACATGTAAGGAAAGCGGCTATGATGCGGTGCTTGGTACATGGAGAGGACTGGGTGTTCCGGCCGATACACCGGATGAGGTAGTGGATGCTCTGTATGCGGCATTCAGCTCAGCAGCAGAATCCGATGCTTTCAAAGAGTTTATGGACAATTCCAACAATGTAATTGAAATCCTGGACGGCGCTACATTCGAAGAGCGTATCAAGAAAGACCTGGAGGTATACACGGGCCTTGTAAATGACCTTGGATTAAAGGTTCAGTAAGAAAATCATAGGTAGTTGTTGGGACAAGCAGCTTATAAGATCAGCGAGGGAGTATGCTTCTTCGCTGATTTTTTACTTCATGACAAAAGAAAGTCTGTGAAACATGCTTTCTTTTGTTTACCGAATCTTGTTTGATAAGACAAGAGAGAGTTACGGAGGAATTTCAATGAAAAAAGGAAATATTATTTCTTCTGTTATCGTCATGGCAATCGGCATATATGTAATCATTGTATGTGCGGCTTATCCGACAGCGGAAGCATACGGTACCGGCGTACCGGGTCCGGGATTGTGGCCGATGGCAGTGGCGGCATTGATGATTATTGCCGCAATCGGCCTGCTGATTAAAGCGCTCAGGACCAAACCGGAGGAGGACACTCCCATAGAAATGTGGACGGAAGGTACCAAAAGAGTCTATATTACGATGGCGGCGCTTGTGGTGTATGTGGCTGTTCTGGGATTTTTGGGTTTTCTCATTTCCACGGCAGTGATGCTGTTTGGATTTATCCAGTGGTTTGCAAGGAAAAATCCTCTGATCACGCTGCTCATTTCGGTGATTTGTACGGCAGCGATCTACGGCGTGTTCAAATTCCTGCTGAATGTACCTGTTGATTTCGGCTTGTTTGCAATATAGGAGGGAACACTATGTTAATGGAAGTATTACAGTCGGCATTTAATCCGATCATTCTTTTATATATGGTTGTGGGAGTTGCGGCAGGTATCTGTATCGGTGCGCTTCCCGGCCTGACGGCAACGATGGGAGTCGCTCTTTTGCTGCCTCTTACATTCGGTATGGATGCAACGTCCGGGATCCTGATGCTTTTGGGTATCTATGTGGGAGCTATTTACGGCGGTTCCATTTCCGCAGTCCTTTTGCATACACCGGGTACTCCTGCGTCTGCTGCAACCGCAATAGACGGGTATGAGTTTTCCAAAAGAGGGGAAGCGGGACGTGCTTTGGGTATTGCCACACTGGGCAGCTATGTGGGAGGTATCGTAAGCTGTATCTGTCTTTGGCTGATCAGTCCCCAGCTTGCGAAGCTGGCGCTGAAATTCAGTTCGGCGGAGTTTTTCCTGCTGGCATTGTTTGGTCTGTGCATCATTTCCAATATTTCCGGAAAGGACATGGCAAAAGGTCTGATCTGCGGTTTTCTTGGAATCCTGACGGCTACCATCGGTATCGACAGCGTGACCAGTTATGTACGTTTTTCCGATAATGTAAACCTGTTATCCGGTGTACAGTATATTGCTGTTATGATCGGTCTGTTTGCCATGAGTCAGGCATTTGAATCTATTGAGGATATTTTTTCAAAAGATGAAGTAAATACCAAAGTGACCAGACTGCTTCCTACAAAAGAAGATTTCAAAATGATACTGCGGACTTCTTCCGTTACCGGTCTGATTGGTACTTTTATCGGTATCGTACCCGGCGCCGGCGCGGACATCGGCTCTTTTGTAGGATACAATGCTGCAAGAGGATTTTCCAAAAATCCTGAAATGTTTGGAAAAGGTGCGCCTGATGCGATTGCTGCTTCCGAAGGCGGCAACAATGGTGTGACCGGCGGTGCGCTGATCCCCATGCTGACTCTGGGTGTACCGGGTGATGCGGTGGCGGCTATCATGATCGGCGCTTTGACGATTCAGGGACTGACCCCCGGACCGATGCTGTTCCAGAGCAATAAGGTGCTTGTATATACGATTTTCCTGGGAATGTTTGTTGCCAATACGATTATGGTGTTGTTGGGCTTTTCCTGTATCAGACTGTTTACCAAAGTGCTGAGTGTACCCAAGACGATTCTGACGCCCATTATTTTTGCACTTTGTGTAATCGGCAGCTATGCAATGCGGAATAATTTATTTGATGTAGGGGTTATGCTGTTTGCAGGTGTTGTAGGATATTTTCTGGGTAAGGTAAAGATTCCCACCTCTCCCGCCATCCTGGGTCTGATATTGGGGCCGATGGCAGAAAAGAATTTCCGTACCGCTCTGCTGAAATCCGGCGGAAGCCCTACTGTATTTTTCAATACTGTCATCTGCTGGTTCTTTATTCTGCTGATCGTAGTTTCTCTGTTCGGCGGCAGGATCAAAGCGTTGGTAAAAAAGACTGCAAAGAAATCATAACAGATTGATAAAGCGGACAAAAGATGCAGCCTCAGGATTGCTTTCAATCAGTTTCAAAACAGGCTGCGGGCAAAAAAAGGAAAGGCACAGATATGTCGGAAATTATAACAATCGGAGAAACGATGGCGGCTATGACGCCGAAAAGCAATGGATATCTGCATTATATCAGAGATTATGAACTGCGTATTGCAGGGGCGGAGAGCAATCTTGCCATTGGCGTCTGCAAGCTGGGACACAGTGCCGCTTTTGTCAGCAGCCTGGGGGATGATGAGCTGGGCTATTTTGTCAACAACAGTATCCGGGCAGAAGGCGTGGACACCAGTCTGGTCCGGTTTGATGCAGCGCATCCCACAGGTGTGATGTTTAAACAGGTTCTGCGGGGAAAAGAAACCAGTGTATTTTACTACAGAGAAAATTCGGCGGCCAGCCATATGACAGAGGATATGCTGTCACCAACCATGTTTGCAGGCGGAAGGATTCTGCATCTGACCGGTATCACTCCTGTTTTGTCACAAAGCTGCAGGAGATTGACAGAAAAGGCGGCAGAGGCAGCGCAGGAGGCCGGTCTTAAGATTAGCTTTGATCCCAATATCCGACGAAAGCTCTGGAAAGGACAGGATTACGGACCGGTTCTGCGAAGGCTGGCGGAGCAGTCTCATATCCTGCTGTTGGGACTGGAAGAGGCAGAGGTTCTCTTCAAAACCAGGGAACAGGAAAAAATTGCAGAAGCATTTTTCAGGCACACACAGGCTTCCTGTCTTGCCATAAAAAACGGCAGTCAGGGCGCTTATGTGGCAGATCGGAGCGGAGGGCATCAGATCCCTCCCCATCCATGTGAGCCGGTCGATCCTATCGGAGCCGGAGATGCTTTCAATGCAGGATTTCTGTGCGGTCTGCTGGAAGGAAAGAGTGTGCGGGAAGCAGGAGAAATGGCGGCAATTGCAGGGGCGCTGGCAACTGAAAGCTATGGAGATATTGAGGGTTATCCTGCCCGTGACAGTATGAAACGTATTCTGGCGGCCAAATACGGGACAGAGGAAAGCGGGAAGGTGCAGGGAGAGATTTATCGTTAATATCGTTTAAGAGATTACAGGAGGCAGGACAGGGCGATGGAAGAAAACGGAATGAAAAAAATCTTACAAAACAATCAAATCTGTGCCATTCTGCGCAATGTACCCACACAGAAAGCAGTTTCTTATGCAAAAGCGGTGTATCAGGGCGGAATCAGGATGTTTGAAGTAGCAATGAATACGCCTGAAGGAGCAAAGCAGATCACAATGCTCAGGGATGCATTGGGAGATCAGGTGTATGTGGGAGCCGGTACGGTGATCAATGAGGAAAGGTGCAGAGCCGCACAGGAGGCCGGAGCACAGTTTTTTCTGACCCCGAATGTGGCGCAGGTGACACTGGAGTATTGCAGAAAGCGGGATATTCCTCTGCTGCCGGGAGTATTGACCCCTACGGATGTGGGTATTTGTCTGGAATATGGCTATGATATCATGAAACTGTTTCCGGCAGGAGATATGCCCATGTCATATATCAGAAGTCTGCAGGGTCCTTTTGACGGCACTCAGTATGTAGCAGTAGGCGGTGTCAATCAGGATAACATCGGAGATTTTTTCAAGGCCGGTTTTATCGGTGTGGGTATCGGCAGCAATCTGATTCCGGGAGAGCTGGTGAAACGGGATGCCTGGGAGGAAGCGGCGGCTTATGTGGAAAGGCTTTGTAAGCGGATCACAGAGACAAAAGAAAACAGGAAAGGATGAGGAAAAGATGGAAATCAGGACGGCAGCATCACCCAAAGATGTGATGCATTATACGACGGAGCGCCTGCGGGAAGAGTTTTTGATTCAGGATTTGTTCATACCGGGGGAAATCAAACTGGTTTACAGTCATATTGACAGAATCATTGTAGGCGGCGCAGTGCCCGGTGAACCGATTGCCCTGACTGCCGGAGATGCGCTCAAAGCAGAGTATTTTCTGCAGAGAAGAGAAATGGGTGTAATCAACATCGGCGGGGCAGGCATCATAACAGTGGACGGGAGAGAATATCCGGTGGAAAGCAGAGAGGGCATGTACATCGGCATGGGCAGCAAAGAGATCATATTTGCCAGCAAAGATGCAGGAAATCCGGCCAGATTTTATCTGAACAGTACGCCGGCTCATACCGCATATCCTACGGTGCTGATCAGACCGGAGGGCCAGGAGAGCGGCGAAACGGATGTGGTGATTGTGAAGCCGGAAAATAAAGTAGAGCTGGGTACTCTGGAAGAGTCCAATCACAGAACTATCTGTAAGTATATTCTGCCGGGCCAGGTGGATAGCTGTCAGCTTGTTATGGGGATGACGGCTCTGGAGCCGGGAAGTGTATGGAACAGTATGCCCTGTCATACCCATGACAGACGTATGGAAGTGTATCTGTATTTTGATCTGCCTGAGGATGCCTTTGTGATGCATTATATGGGAGAGCCGTCGGAGACAAGGCATATCGTCATGAGGAACGAGGAAGCAGTGATTTCCCCCAGTTGGTCGATCCACTGCGGCTGCGGTACCCGCGCCTATACCTTTATCTGGGGAATGGCAGGTGAAAATCAGGCGTTTAACGATATGGACGCTGTAGAGAATCAAAATTTACGATAAGGTTCAGAAAAGGAGACAAAAACATGAATGCTGTATTGGAAAAAATTCAAAAACTGGGAATCGTTCCGGTGGTGGTGCTGAATGATGTGGCAGATGCAGAGCCGGTGGCAAAAGCACTCTGCAGCGGCGGCCTTCCGGTGGCGGAGGTGACTTTCCGCACGGATGCGGCAGAAGAATCCATCCGGATCATGAAGGAGAAATTTCCGGAGATGCTGGTGGGTGCGGGAACTGTCCTGACAGTGGAGCAGGCGGAGCGTGCCATAGGCGCAGGCGCAGAGTTTATAGTAAGCCCCGGTTTTAATCCGACGGTTGTGAAGTACTGCATCGAAAAAGGTGTGCCGATGACGCCCGGCTGCAACAATCCTTCTGCGATGGAAGGGGCGATGGAACTGGGGTTGGATGTGGTGAAATTTTTTCCGGCAGAGGCTTCCGGCGGATTAAAAGCAATCAAGGCAATGGCAGCTCCTTATGTGAATCTGAAATTTATGCCCACCGGCGGCATCAATGAAAAAAATATAGGGGAATATCTGGCATTTCCCAGGATCATTGCATGCGGCGGAAGCTGGATGGTAAGCGGCGACCTTGTTAAAAACAAAGAATTTGACAAGATCGAAACACTGACAAGAGAAGCGGTTATGACGGTGCTGGGATTTGAGTTAAAGCATGTGGGCATCAACTGTGAAAACGAAGCGGAAGCGGAAAAAACAGCCGGTTTCTTTGCCAAGGCCTTTGGTTTTGCCGGAAAATCCGGTAACAGCTCTGTCTTTGCAGGCTCTTATATCGAAGCAATGAAAACACCGTATCTGGGTGCAAAGGGTCATATTGCCATCGGCACCAACAATATGGAAAGAGCAGTGAATTATCTGGAGGTAATGGGCATTTCGGTGGATCAGGAGACAGCCAAATATAAGGACGGCAAAATGACGGCTGTGTATCTGAAAGAGGAAGTATCAGGATTTGCGGTGCATCTTCTGCAGAAATAACAATAATGTCCGGGGCTTCTGTTGCAGGCTTTGTGAATATGACGGATAAAGTCAGCGCATGGACAGTGGTTATGTCAAAAATTTACTAAGGATATTAAAAATGTCTCTT
>VSOB01000001.1 GCA_009774625.1 Lachnospiraceae bacterium | reverse complement strand
GGATTTATAGTATTTAATGTAAAAAAATTTCTGGAAGTGTATCCTGCAGAGAAATTGTGGCAGTTTCTATGGGATACGAAAAAGGAATTTATTAACAGAGATCAGGATGAACCAAAAGAATGGCATGAAGTATATCGACTGCCAGGAGTGATACATTATGCAAGAAATGAGAAACCCTGGTTGGTTTATGAGGGGGCTTTTTATAATGAATTTTGGTATTATGCGTTTAAAACACCCTATTATCAGGAATTGCTTTTAAAAAGTTCAAGTCAGGATCTTGAGAATATGTTTTATAAAAAAAGGCTGAAACTGACAAAATGTATAAAGATAATAATGTATTTGTTACAAATGGAGATACAAGCATGCTTAAGTCGATTAAGAAAAATTTTTTTTGTTGGTTAGAGGAAAAATTGCCGTATGAACAGTATATTATGATCCGATCAAGGTATTATTGGCTGTCCACACCCTCAGAATGGCATGAAAAGTATCGATTTCCATATTTTCTTTCCAAAAAGAAGAATGCGGGAAAAAAATATTGTATCTTTAGGTATGCAGAACCTGGCAGTTCATTGTTTTCAAGTGGATTAGGGCATATATTTTCGTATGAGTGGGCAGTCAGCAAAGGTTATATTCCAATTGTTGATATAGAATATGCATATGATTTTCAAAAAAAATGTCTGGGTAAGAATAATGAATGGGAATATTGTTTCGAACAGTCTATGAATATAAAAGAAGTAATCAGGCAGGACTGGGTGTTGGTAGAACAGGTTGGAAGAAATGGAACATGGCTTGAAGAAACCTGCCTGGATATCAATGGCAGCAGGGACGATGCTATGATACATGTTATGGCAACGAACTGGAAAGACTATTATAAAAAAGTGAATCATTATATTAAGAAAATATGGATATTCAAAGAGAGTTTTTTGAATGAATACCGGCAGGAGTGCGGCTGCAGAATAAAGCAGGGAGATGTTGTAATAGGTTTGTTTCTGAGAGAAGAGTTTTCCGTTGATGTGGCAAAAGAAAGAACCAATAAGACGGCGCGGGAATTGTATAAAAAGCATCCTCTGACAATCGGTATTCAGGAGATTTTTGAGCTGGTAAAAAAATATATGGAGGATTGGGGATGTAATAAATTGTTCATTTCCACAGAAATACAGGATAGTCTTGATTTGTTTCTGGGGGAGTTTGGAGACAAGGTGATTTATGTAAGTAGAAAACGTGTAAGGAGCAGTCTTTACAGGAACCATGACCAGTATTGGGATATGGATGCTGAAGGAAAACGTGATTATGACAAGAAGTTGAATGAGATGTTGAATAAGAAGGATAAAACAATTGCTTATGCAAAAGAAGTATATGGTTTATCTTTATGTGATTATTTGATTGCACCAAAGTCCAGCGGCACTGCTGCGGCGCTTGCTTTGAATGGTGGCAAATACAGGGATATTTGTATACTGCCTGATTTTAATAACATAGAGAGATATTAATGGATAAGCGACAGAGGATGAAATAAGATGGTCAATAATTTTAGAATGGCATTGAAGATTCTTGCCAAATTGAATTTTGTATTAGACAAGAAACAAAAGAAAAATGCCATAGGCATTTTGGCAGTTATAATTGTCAGCTCCGGACTTGAATTACTGGGTATTACAGCAATTCTTCCATTTATGCAGGCAGTTGTTTCTCCTGAAAAGATCATGCAGGATCCGCATGTAGCCGGATTCATATCTGTCTTTGGGATAAAGGATTCAAATGAATTGCTGCTCTTGTTCGGATGCAGTCTTATTTTCATCTATATCTTAAAAAACGGAATTGTGCTTTTATCAAATTATATTCTGTATGATTACAGCGCTAAAGTGCAGAAGGAATTGTCCATTAAAATGTTGAAATCTTATATGAGCAGGCCATATTCCTTTTATCTTGATACAAATAGTGCGGAAATTCTCCGTGGATGCGGAACGGATGTGAATGGGGTATTTAATATTCTTTCATATATGTTTACAATTCTTTCAGAAATCCTTGTGGTGATACTGATTGGTATTTATATTATTTATACAGATGTTTTTACAGCTTTGTGTACACTTTTGGTTATGTTTTGTGTAATGTTTGGTATTGTATTGTGCTTTAAACCGATTGTAAAGCGTGCAGGCAGGAAAAATATAGAGGCGTCAACCCAAAAATATAAAACAGTTTATCAGGCTGTGAATGGCATCAAAGAAATTTATGTAATGCAGAGAAAAGAACTTTTTGTAGAAGAATATGAAGAGGCGGCAGAACAGGCAAGGAAAGTACAGAGGAATTATGAATTTATTAACAGCAGTCCGGATCGTATTATAGAGGGAATTTGTGTAAGTGCCCTGATTGGAATTGTTTGTATCCGCCTGATGATGGATGTGGATATGATAGATTTTATTCCTAAGCTGGGGGCATTTGCGATGGCAGCATTTAAAATTCTTCCTTCTGTGGGTAAAATTTCGGGTCGTATGACAGGAATTATTTATCATCGTCCGATGTTGGACAATGTGTATGATATCATGAAGGAAGCCGCCGAATATGAAGTTTTGAACAGAGAATATGCGATACAGTGTGGTATAGAAAAAGAACCACAGGCACATCATTTCAGAGATAAACTGGTAGTGAACAGAGTTACATGGAGATATCATAACCAGACCAGACCGGTGTTGGTAGATACGTTGCTGACAATCCATAAAGGAGAGTCTATTGCGTTGATAGGAGCATCTGGTGCAGGAAAAACCACTTTGGCAGATATGATTCTGGGATTGCTGCATCCCCAGAAGGGGACAGTGGAGATGGATGGAATGGATGTATATGCGATACCGAAAAGTTGGGCACATATTATAGGCTATGTGCCACAAACCGTTTTTTTGACTGATGACACAATAAGGAATAATGTGGCATTTGGCCTGAAAGTAAATGAAATAGATGATAATATCATCTGGGATGCGTTGGATAGAGCTCAGCTTAAAATGTTTGTGCAAGAACTGCCGGATGGTTTGGATACCATTGTTGGGGAACGTGGAATTAAATTTTCAGGAGGGCAGAAACAGCGTATTGCAATTGCCAGAGCTCTTTATAACAGGCCAGAAATTTTAGTGTTGGATGAAGCTACGGCTGCTCTTGACAACGAAACAGAGTCTGCGGTTATGGAATCGGTAGAGGCTTTGCAGGGGCAGGTAACAATGATTATTGTAGCCCACAGATTGACGACAATACGGAATTGCGACAGGATTTATGAAATAAAAGATGGAAATGCAATAGAGAGAAATAAGGACGAGGTTTTTCTGTAATTTTATGATACAATCATCATTTGAGAAGATTTAAAAGAATTGAGGTTTTGTGGTGAGCTTACGGAGGATACGAGAACATATGGAGATTAAAAATAAAAATTTATCTTTTTTTTTAATGGGTGGAACAGTACTGTTAGCTATTATGTTTCTGGGGATACTGTTTGAACCGGATATTATGAACGCCTATTTTTTTGCGGACAGAGACGATACTTTTATGGATTATTATAATTGTATTGTAGAGGTGTCTTCATTGAAAGTGGCGTATCGGGAAGGGTATAATATATATCCGCCGTTTTGCTGGGCGCTGTTTTATATTTTCCGGCTGTTTTCAGGAGATGGGGAGGTGGAAAGGATTGTGGAGATGGAAGGACGCTATGGACTTAGGGGACATCAGGCGCCCCTGATGTCTTATATGCTGCTTTCCATTGTTATGATTCTGCTGCTTTTTTCTTTATTTTTACGAATCTGTCGGGGCAGGCAGTTTGAAAAGAAATGGCTCGGTTTTTTATTTATTTTTTCCATCCCTTTTTTGTTTTTAATTGAGAGAGGAAATATTCTGATTCTGTCATTTGCCGGTACGCTGATATTTTTTGCATTGAAAGATTCAGAGAGATGGTGGGTTCGTGATATTGGATATTTGTGTCTTGCAATTGCTGCCGCCATTAAAATTTATCCTGCGATCTTTGGTTTTCTGCTGTTAGCGGAGCGTAAATATAAGGAGGCAGCCCGGCTGGCAGTATATGGAATTATGATTTTTGTCATATCATTTCTGGTAGTTGGTAAGGAAGGTCTGCTGGATATCCCCTTTTTCTTTCAAAATATTCTGGGCTTTAATTTTGGTTTCAGGGATATGGTAGCCAACCATGCTGTGGAGGAAAGTTCCGCGGCAGAACTGATTGAAGAGGTGGTAGAAGCAGCAGAAGCGGTTGCAATTGATGGAGGCAGGATCGGATTTGCCGCTTTTATGGAATATTTGTTTATGTGGTTTGGTCTATCCTTAGGACATGCAGTGGATTGGGCTTCCAAATTGGGGACTGTTATGTCAGTGTTGGTTTTTGGCATTTCCTTTTTTGCCGGAAAGAAATGGCAGACAATATTGTTGCTGAGCTGTGTACTGGTGGGGGCTCAGGGAAGGAGTTATGTATATACGGCTGTATTTATGATTATTCCTTGTTTGTTTTTTCTGAATGAGGAAAAAGAAAGCAGACTTAATTATATTTATTTACTGTTATTCGGACTGGTATTGTTTCCGTTGCCGCTTGGATGGACGGAACACTTGCATGAAGAATTATATTACTATTATCATAGATCTTTTAATGACCTGCAAATAGGAGGAGCCATCTGGCTGCTTGCCATATTTGGCAGTGTTGATATTATCATTCAATATATACAGAAAAAAAGAAGGGACAGGAATGAACTATGTTTGAACAGATGACAGAACAGCAGGCAAGGGAGTCGATTCTTGCCAGTGTAAAAGAGTATTATGAAATGTATAAGGGCCATAAGGCGCCTTATCAGGAAGGGGAGCGGATTCCGTATGCCTCCAGAGTCTATGACAGTGAAGAGATGATGAATCTGGTGGATGCCTCTCTGGAATTCTGGCTTACTTCCGGACGTTATACGGAGCAGTTTGAACGGGAGTTTGCAGAGTATCTTGGCATCCGGTACTGCTCTCTTGTCAATTCAGGATCGTCAGCGAACCTGCTTGCCTTTATGACATTAACGTCGCCGCTTTTGGGAGAGCGTCAGATCCGGCGCGGGGATGAAGTGATCACAGTGGCGGCAGGCTTCCCCACCACGGTATCGCCGATGATCCAGTATGGAGCGGCGCCGGTATTTGTGGATGTGACGATACCCCAGTACAACATCGATGTAAGTATGCTGGAGAGGGCAGTGTCGGAAAAGACAAAGGCGGTGATGCTGGCGCATACCCTGGGGAATCCCTATGATCTGAAGGAAGTGAAGGCATTCTGTGACCGGCATGGCTTATGGCTGATTGAGGATAACTGTGATGCGCTGGGAAGCGAATATATGCTGGACGGCAGCAGGAAACTGACGGGTACGATAGGGGATATGGGGACGTCCAGTTTTTATCCGCCCCATCACATGACGATGGGAGAGGGAGGCGCAGTCTATACGGACAACCCGCTGCTGCATAAGATTATGAGATCATTCCGGGACTGGGGAAGGGACTGCTCGTGTGTATCGGGACAGGATAACCGGTGCGGTCACAGGTTTGACAGGGAATATAAGGAGCTGCCGAAAGGGTATGACCATAAATATGTGTATTCCCATTTCGGATACAACCTGAAAGCGACAGACCTGCAGGCAGCGATAGGATGTGCGCAGCTAAAGAAGTTCCCGTCTTTTGTAAAAAGGAGGAGGGAGAATTTTGAGAAGCTGTACGGGCTGCTGGAGGATGCAAAGGACAGGCTGATACTGCCGGAGGCGTCGGAGAATGCAAAACCGAGCTGGTTTGGCTTTCTGATGACATGCAGGGAAGGAGTAGAGAGGAGCCGTGTGGTACCGTATATAGAGAGCAGGGGAGTACAGACAAGGATGCTGTTTGCAGGGAACCTGACAAAGCACCCGTGCTTTGACCAGATGAGGGAGAAAGGAGAAGGATACCGGATTGTGGGAAGTCTGGAGAATACGGATCAGATCATGAATGACAGTTTCTGGATTGGGGTATATCCTGGCATGAGGGATGAAATGATAGAGTATATGGCCAAAGTTATACGGGAAGCTGTGAACCAGTGAGCCAGTGGGTCGGGCAGATTGCCGGAAGCGAAGGCTTCAGGAAGGACCGGAACGGATGAAATTCAGGCAAATATGTTGAAAAACAGGATAAATTTGTCAGATGATTGCATTTGGTTAGTACTTATGATATATTGGGGTCAGCTATTTATGAAGAAAATATGAAGAATTGTGAAGAAAATATGAAAAAGATAAGTATAATGATACCCTGTTATAATGAAGTCGAAAATGTGGATCTGATGGCGATGGCAGTGGAAAATGTGTTGAATGAAGCGCTGCCTCAGTATGATTATGAGATCCTGTTTATCGACAACTGTTCTACAGACGGTACCAGGGAGAAATTGGAGGCTCTCTGTGCAAAAAATAAAAAAGTAAAGGCCATTTTCAATGTGACAAATTTCGG
Source organism: Lachnospiraceae bacterium (assembly GCA_009774625.1). Classification (GTDB taxonomy): domain Bacteria; phylum Bacillota; class Clostridia; order Lachnospirales; family Lachnospiraceae; genus VSOB01. Next base: position 131,601 of record VSOB01000001.1, on the reverse strand, counting down.
GCAGTTTAATTCCCCCTTTTATGGAATGTGTCAGACAACCGGTGACTGTACCATTACGATGTGCTGTGATTTTCAGGATCCCGTAGAATTGATTCCGGTTTTTGTACAGGAATGGGAGAAAGGGCATCGGATCGTCAGCGGGATCAAAACGTCCAGTAAGGAAAATGGGTTTGTTTATTTTCTTCGTTCCGTTTATTATAAGCTGATCCGGAATATGTCATCCACGGAGATGATCGAGCATTTTACCGGGTTTGGACTGTATGATAAAACATTTATAGATATTCTCCGTAAGCTGGATGATCCGATTCCGTTTATCCGGGGGATTGTGGCGGAGTACGGGCATGGCTTCAACAGAAAGGACATTGCCTATAACCAGCCCAAACGAAAAGCCGGGAAAACTCATAACAATATTTTCACTTTGTATGATGCGGCCATGCTCAGTATTACCTCTTATACTAAGGTAGGGCTGCGGCTGGCTACGCTGCTGGGGTTTTTGTCGTCGGGTATTAGTCTGCTGATTGCATTGGCGTATTTGGTTCTGAAGTTGCTCTATTGGAACAGTTTTCCGGCGGGAAATATTCCGATGCTTCTGGGGGTCTATGTATTGGGCTCATTGCAGTTGTTTTTTATCGGCCTGATCGGTGAATATATATTGAACATCAATACGCGTATCATTCACAGACCGCTGGTGGTAGAGGAAAAACGTCTGAATTTTGATGACGAGAAAGAGAAGAAGAGTACAGAAGCATGAAAAAAGTAATTACGTATGGATCGTTTGATCTGTTTCATGAAGGACATTATAATATTTTGAAACGGGCAAAGGCGCTGGGCGATTACCTGATCGTGGGGGTGACGACAGAGCAGTATGATGAATCCCGTGGGAAACTGAATATTGTAAATTCGCTGGATGAGAGAATTGACAATGTGCGCAAGACCGGATTTGCGGATCAGATTATCGTGGAGGATCATGTGGGCCAGAAGGTGGAGGACGTACAGAAGTATGACATTGATGTCTTTACTGTGGGTTCAGACTGGCTGGGGGCTTTTGACTATCTGAAGGATTACTGTGATGTGGTCTACCTGGAACGGACGAAAAATATATCTTCCACTATGCTTCGGAGCAAGGAGAATCCCATTATCCGCATAGGGGTGATCGGCACAGGGAGGATTGCCAACCGGTTTGTGCCGGAAGCCAAATTTGTAAGCGGCACTATTATACACAGTGTATACAATCCGCACATCGAAAGTGCAGAACGGTTTGCACGGAAATTTGAATTGGAAGTTTATACGGATGACCTGGAGCGCTTTTTTGAGAATGTGGATGCCGTTTACGTTGCTTCTCCCCATGAGACCCATTATGCCTATACAAAAGCGGCCCTGGAGCATGGCTGTCATGTGCTGTGTGAAAAACCGCTGGTGTTTCAGAAGGCCCAGGCGGAGGAACTGTTTTCGCTGGCCCATGAAAAAGACCGGGTGTTGATGGAAGGGATCAAAACGGCCTATTGTCCCGGATTCAATCAACTGCTGGGTGTGGTAAAAAGCGGCACCATCGGTCAGATACGGGATGTGGAAGCCTGTTTCACAAGGCTGACCAAAGAAGGGCTGCGGGAAATGACGGATACTGTCTATGGCGGTGGATTTACGGAGTTTGGCAGCTATACCCTGCTGCCGATCCTGAAGTTGATGGGCACGGAGTACAAAGAAATCCGGTTTGACAGTGTGAAAGCAGAAAACGGTATTGATCTGTATACCAAAGTCTCTTTTGTCTATGACAGGGGATTCGCCTTATCCAAAAGCGGTGTGGGAGTGAAATCGGAGGGACAGCTTCTGATTGCCGGCACACAGGGGTATATTCTGGCAGAGTCACCCTGGTGGCTGACCAAGAGTTTTGAAGTAAGGTATGAGGATTCCAAAAGAATCGAAAAATATGCCATGCGTTATCTGGGGTATGGGCTTCGGTATGAGATCAGTGATTTTGCCTATACGATCAACCGGCACGAGGGAAGAGGATACAAACTGACAGAAGAAGAGTCCATTGCTATGGCAGGGATTATGGAGCAATTCCTGGCACAGAGAAAGGAAGTAAGGGATATTTAATAGTATGAGTTTTCATGATGTGTGGAGCAAAGCCGGTTATATTTTTAACCGCAGACAAAAGATCCGGCTGGTATGGCTGGTCATGATATTGTTTGCAGAAATTTTTCTGGAATTACTGGGCGTGATCTCCGTCTATCCGTTTATTGCGCTGATCCTGAATCCAAATATGATTCAGAGCAATCAATTACTGCACAAGTTTTATGAAGTAACCGGCGTGCAGAATAACAATGATTTCTTTATGGTGATGGCGCTGGCCATGATCGGGATCTATGTGTTCAAAAATGCATTCAATGCGCTGACCAGTTATATGAGGGTGGGATTTGTATTTGATACCCAGAGAGAGATCGGCGTGCGTCTGATGCGCAGCTATATGTCAGAGCCTTATTCCTTTTTTCTGGAAAAAAATTCTTCGGTTCTGATGCGGGGCGTGGGAACAGACGTGGGACAGTTTTTCAATCTGGTGCTGCAGTGCCTGTATATGTTTTCTGATTGTGTGATGATGCTGATATTCGGCGGCTATATGCTGTTTGCGGATTTTATTCTGTCGATTAGTATGATTGTGATTATGGTTCTTTTCGTAGCCATCTTTGTGCGCTGGAATAAAAAGCGGGCTTCTTATTTCGGAAGGGAGACGCAGCGCTGCAGCGGCAAGATGACACAGTGGATGCAGCAGGCATTTGGCGGCATAAAGGAAATCAAGATTCTCAGAAGAGAGGATTATTTTGTAGATAATTATGAAAAATACTGCAGTAAATCCAATCGGATGAACCGGATCTTTTCTTTTTTAAATTCTATTCCCCATATGGTGCTGGAATGCTTCTGTACGGCGGCGATTTTGCTGATCATTGCCATCCGTGTCAGGGGCGGGGCGGATGTAGCGGTATTTCTGCCTAAAATGGCGATCTTTGCAATGGCGCTGTTTCGTCTCTTTCCCCGTATCAGCCGTATCAACGGATGCCTGAATTCTATTATTTTCAGTTATCCTTACATGAATAGTGTGTATGAAGCCCTGCAGTTGAGTGAAGAGCATAAATATCAGAGAGTACAGCGGGAAAAAGAGGGAGAGAAGGAAGAAAACCTTACCTTTGAGCAGGATGTGACTCTGGAAAATATCCATTTTGTCTATCCCAATACCGAGACGGAAGTGCTGTCCGGTGTCAATATGACCATCAAAAAGGGACAGGCGGTGGCATTGGTAGGGCCCTCCGGTGCGGGGAAAACCACATTGGCGGATGTATTCCTGGGGATCCTTGAGTTAAAAGAAGGCCGTGTACTGTGTGACGGCAAGGAAATCCTGAATCATATGGACGAATGGGCGGACAGGCTGGGCTATATTCCCCAAACCATTTTTCTGTCGGATGATACGATACGTAACAATGTGGCCTTTGGCCTGGTGGTGGACGAAAGCGGTGATGACCAGATCTGGGCGGCTCTGGAGCAGGCACAGTTGAAGGAGTTTGTACAGCGGCTGCCGGAAGGCCTGGATACGAAGATCGGAGAACGGGGAGTACGTCTGTCAGGCGGACAGAGGCAGCGTATCGGAATTGCCAGAGCGCTGTACACCAATCCGGATATTCTGGTACTGGATGAAGCCACATCGGCACTGGACAATGATACAGAGGCAGCCGTGATGGAATCCATAGAGCATTTGCTGGGACATAAGACGATGATTATCATTGCCCACCGGATTACCACAGTCCGCAACTGCGATCTGATTTACCGTGTGGATCAGGGGAACATTGAGGAAGTAACCTATGAACAGCTACAGGCAGAGGTGGAGCAGCAGTCATGAAAGCAAATAAATTTTTCTTTGTGACGAAAGGAAGCAGGATTGTATTGAAGAATCAGGCATACCGTTATGCGTATGCCTTTTTTTCATTGGAACGTCCGGCCCGGTATTTGTATGAATATGCATATCAGGAAGAGGAATGCTGGTGTACCCGGAAAGAGGAGTATTCTTCAACAGGATTTCTGTCAGAGAGTATTGTATTTTCGGAAGAAAAGCTGCCGCCAGAAGGGGCAGGGTATATCAGACTCTGTGTGAGGCGGGCAGAGGATGGGAACGATACGATAAAATGGGATGCTTTGCCGGACTGGCCGGAGGAAGTTCTGGAAGTGCGGGACGGGATAACAGAAGCAGACTTCCTGAAACAAAAAGAGCGTGCATTTCTGGAACGGGAGGATGTGAAAACTGAGATTGCATCTGTGGTTCGGAGGATACAGGAGAAACGGACAAGGGATACGCTGGTCTTTACACTTTTGTCTGACAGTCATTATGTGGTCAATGGAAACTGGGAAACCTGCGGGGCTACGATAGAGGCGGTGAACCGTCAGGTCAGGCCGGACGGGATCATACATCTAGGGGATCTGACAGACGGGATACTGGATAAGGAGATCTGCCGGGAATACAGCCGGAGGATACTGGATCGGATAAGGGGCTGGGGACTGCCGTTTTACCTGACGATAGGTAATCATGATGCGAATTATTTCCGGAACAATCCGGAGATCCTGTCTGAGCAGGAGCAGTATGCATATTATTTGAAAGATGTGGTAAACGGGGAGGGCGTGGAGGGACAGCTCTGGTATAGGGCAGATTTTCCGGAGCATCGCCTGCGTTTTTTGTTTTTGCATGCCTATGACAATCAGGAAACGGTCCGGTATGGGTTTTCACAGGAAGAGTTGGAATGGGTGAAGGCAGAGTTGGCTGCTTTGCCGGAGGGATACCGGGTGATCATTTTCAGCCATGATGCCCCTCTTGCCCGGCTGGATTACTGGGCTTCGGAAATCAGAAACGGAGAAGCGCTGACCGATTTGTTGGATGAGTGGAACAGCACCCATGAAAACCGGCTGCTTGCATTTGTTCACGGACATACCCATGCAGACTATATCGACAGGAGGAGGACATTTCCTATCATATCGGTGGGGTGTTCCAAAATCGAATATTTTGAGGACAAAAAGCCGGAGGGAGCGCTGGCCCCGGTCCGGATCGAAGGGGAAGTCTCTCAGGAGCTGTGGGACACTATGCTGGTCAATACACGGACCGGGCTGCTGGATTTTGTGCGCTTTGGCGCGGGAATTGACCGGCGCGGGGATTTCGAAAAAAAACCGAAGATATGGGCGCACCGGGGCGCCAGCGGATATGCGCCGGAAAATACACTGGAAGCGTTCGCTCTGGCAGCGCAGTTGGGCGCGGACGGAGTGGAACTGGATGTACAGTTTACCAAAGACAGGGAGCTGGTGGTGATTCATGATGAGAGAATTGACCGTGTCAGCGACGGGAGCGGTTATGTGGCGGATTATACGCTGGAAGAGCTGAGGCGTTTTTGCTTTAGCAAGACAGTTCCCCAGTCTCCCCCTGCAAAGATTCCCACACTGCGGGAGGTATTGGAACTGCTCAGGCCTACCGGGCTGACTGTTAATATTGAGCTGAAAACCGGGATCTGTTTTTATCCCGGTATCGAAAAAGCTGTGCTTGGACTGGTACAGGAACTGGAAATGGAGGAGCGGGTGATTTATTCCTCCTTTCATCACAGCAGTGTTCTCAAAATCAAAGAGCTGTCGCGGACGGCCCGGACGGGATTTTTGTTCTGTGACGGGACGCTGGATATGGCAGAGTATGCCGGACGGTATGGGGTCACTGCCCTGCACCCGGTACGCTATTATATGAAATCCCCCGGTTTTGTGAAAGCCTGCAAAGAACGCGGATTGCTGCTGCATGTATGGACCATAAATGAGAAAGCGGAAATGGAACAGATGGTACAACTGGGGGTGGATGCCATTATCACCAATTATCCGGATGTGGCATATGAAGTGATTCACGGCAGGCCGGTACCTGGAGCGAAAGAGCAAGATGCAGCTATGCAAAATGGCAACACTTCGCTGGATGATGCAAGTGCGGAAGCGGAAGTGGAAACAGAGAGCGCAGAGCCGGAATGTGCCGGAGCAGAAGGGAAAAAGCCCGCTCTGCTGCATCTCCTGGGTGTGGGATATGGCAGAGTGAGGCGTGTGTTTGTGGCAATTGACCGGGTGGTGCAAAGAGCGGCCGGGAAGAATCGCAGGCTTTAGAATCGTGTAATTGTGCAAATATAGGGTTTATGGTATAATTATTCTATATGGATAAAAATGGAACGTAAAATGTATGATAACTGTTTGGATGTTTGGAATGGAGTAATGACATATATGGTATTGATAGGTAAGTCAAAAGGAATTTGCGGAAGCTGTGGAACCCCATTTTCTATTGAGTGGGATCCGGATATTGTAAATTCAAATGAAAAAAACTCCGGAATAGAAAGCGAATATAAGAGTGAAGAAGAATTGATCTGTCAAACATGCGGAAATCATATAAGAGCCCGATTGCATTTTTACGAGTATCCGGAAGGCATGTTGTGCCGGGCGGACGCAGATGCGTTCGGGGATAAAGATATTGTTTTGGGTAAGAGTAAGATAGAGAAACCAACAATAGAATTTTTTGATTTGTAGGAGATTATTTTGAAAATTGAAATTGAAAACTGGGGTCCGGTAGAAAAATTTGAGTATGATTTTACAAAATCTATGATAGTTGCTTATGGTGAAAATAATATTGGAAAATCTTATGCAATGCAGGTAGTATACCTATACTTAAAATACTTGATTTTGTATTCAGAATGGAGCATTCGCAGTATAAGAAACTATTGGTATTACAGGGATGAACGGAATAAGAAAACATCACCTGTAGAAGAACTGGTTTTGGAATTTGCAAGAAGCAAAAGTAAAACAGTGCAGCTGATCAGCCGTGAACTGGAGGAGATTTGTGCAAAACGAATGGCTGAGGAATTATTTCCTGAAATAATGGATTCGTTTCGGAATACATTTGGAACCTTTGACATTATGCTAAAGGACAAGCCTAAGATTTTGCTGAGATCAGGAAATCAAATTACATTCAGTATGGAGTTTGGGGAAGAAAAAGCCGAGCTTTTTATGGATAGAAAGCCTGTCAGATTGCGAAAGGCATTGTCTGGATTTCATAAATCCAGGAACGGAAAAGAGCAATTTGACATTTATGTGTATGAAAGTCATGTAAATGCTCCGATTCAGTTGGTAGAAGAAGAGTTATGGAAAATGAGAAGAGAATTTTCAGGAGAATTGTTGAGGACGATTAAAAGTGTTTATTTTCTCCCGGCTTCCCGCTCTGGCATTTATACAGGTATGAATTCATTTGGGCCAATATTGGCACAGCTTTCTCAAAACAGGGCATATATAAAGGGTACGATACAAATTCCTAGTATTTCAGAACCAGTTTCTGATTATTACATGCAGTTATCAGATATAAACGAAACAAACAAGGGGCATTTTGCGGTAGTAGCGGAAACGATTGAAAAGAATATTTTAAAAGGCGAGGTGGCTTACAACAAAAAAAGTAAAGCTATTATTTATAAACCATACCATACTGATCTGCAAATGGAGATGCGGGATACTTCTTCTATGGTGTCAGAAATATCACCAATAACAGCCTTTCTTAAATATATTGTTTCGAACAACGTAAGTCCTTGGGTACGGAGATATGTTGGAAACAGCGTAAAACCAGCTTCTATTATATTTATTGAAGAACCTGAGGCACATCTTCATCCACAGAATCAGATTGCATTGATAAAAGCATTTGCAGAATTATCCAATCATAATGTTATACTGGTGCTTGCTTCTCATAGTAATTATATTTTTAACCAGCTCAATAATCTTATATTGGAAAAAAAACTGACACAGGATAGTTATAGCCCTATATTGGTATATAGAAAGAAAAATAAAAGTATTTCTGTTTTTCTGGAAGTAGATGAATTTGGCGCAGATGATGAGAATTTTGCTGATGTATCCGGTAAACTTCTGGAAGAAAGAGAAGAATTGATTGAAAAGCTGATACAGGAGAGCTGTGATTCAAATGATACAGATGATAGAAGAGGAAACGAAACTGAAGAAGTACCTGCAACGTAATATTGAAGATGCAGGAGTAAGTATAAATACAGATTCAAAGCTGTTGCCTTCCGAATATATAGGAATTAAGGTGGACGATTATTATAGAGGACAACATCGGAAGGTAACACCAAAAGCCGTGGATTTTATTGTATCTGTGGATTGCAGTTGTGGATGGTATGTCTTATATATACTTGAGTTGAAAGGTATTTCCAGTCCGGGCAGTTCAAAAGCGATCAGGGAAAAATTTGATACGGTTGTCAATCAGTTTATGCAGAAAGATTTTTCAGATATCTTTTTAAATGACAGATTTAAATACCGGAAAATTTTTCTTTACTTAGTTACGACTGCATATAAGCGTGCAGTGGAGCTTGGAAATTATGATAAATATATGGAAATCCGCGCCAGGCTGAAAAATCGGGACTCTTTGTTAACGGATGATGCGTTGGCAAATAAACCTTATAAATTCAGAGGAAAATATTACTATATACAAAAAGAAGTCCCGCCCAATCCTTTGATTCGTAAAATTACATGAGAAAATGCAGAACGGAGAAAGCTCATGAAATATATAAACCTCAACAGAGAACCATTTTTTGCATTTAATATATGGAGTATAGAATCTGCCAAAGCGATTATGGATGCTGCCGGGAAAACGGGGCATGCCGTGATTTTGCAGACTTCTATGAAGGCATTTTCGCGGCTTGATCGGGAGGCGCTTCGTTTTTTTGTTACGGATTATGGTGAAAAAAAGAAGGTTCAGGCCTATCTGCATCTGGATCATTGCAGGCAGATCGGGCCGATACAGGAAGCCGTAGCCTGCGGCTGGGATTCTGTTATGATTGATGGTTCAGATCGGCCTTTGGAAGAGAATATCAGACTGACCAATGAAGTTTGCGGCATGACAAAAGGAAAAGGAATTTTGACAGAAGCGGAAGTGGGACAAATCGGCGGTGTGGAGGATGGAATAGAAGCAGCGCAGGCAGGGGTTGCCAGGCTGGAGGATGTGTTGGAATTTCTCCGAAATACGGATGTGGACATGCTGGCAGTGGCAATGGGGACAGCACATGGATTATACGGCAGGGTACCCAAACTGCATTTTGATTTGATAGAACGTATTTCACCTCTTACAGGGGTGCCATTGGTAGTGCATGGTGGAACCGGTCTTAGCGATAGGACATTGCAGCGTCTTATGGTCTGTGGAAACATCCGAAAGATCAATATTTCCACAGATGTGAAACAGGCATACAGACAGGGGATTGAAACCGGCATCCAAAACGGATATATGGAAAAATCCGGATTTGACCCTTTACGTATGACAGATATGATACATGAGACAATAGAAGATATGGCAGTCCATAAGCTGAACTTATTGGAGAAAGTGTGAAATAATTGAAAACGATTCTGGTTTTGAATATGGGGATGAAAAGTATCCGGAGTATGATTTTTGATGAAGAGGGAAATAAACTTGCTTCGGCGGCGATTCCTATTGGAACTTTACTGGCAGGCGGGACTGTGACCCAGTCGCCGGAGGAATGGTGGGAAAAGGCATGCCGGGTGATTCGGGAAACTGTAATGGATGCAGGCGGTATTCCGATCGATTATATTACGGTGACAGCCTCTTCTTCCTGTCTGCTGTGTGTGGATCAAAACGGGAAGGCACTGACGCCCTGTATGATGGTGTCGGATAAGCGGGCGGTAAAAGAAAGCAGGATACTGGAACAGGCCGCGAATTTCCAAAAGGTAAAGGAAACGTCCGGGCTGGGTGCGGAACCTTATCTGATGCTTCCAAAGGCTTTGTGGGTGCGGGACAATCAAAAAGAGGTGTTTGAAAAGACCTGCCGGTTTCTTTCGCCCAATGATTATCTGATTGCCAGACTGACAGGATGCTTTGTCACCGATTATATGAATGCTCACAAGTGGTATTATGATGAAACTTTGCAGAACTACCCGTCGAAGCTGCTGGCAGAACTGGGGATTCCGGAAGAGATGCTGCCTGAGGTGGCAGCTCCCGGTACCTGTGTGGGAAATGTATTGGCGGAAGTCTGTCAGGCAACAGGACTTTCCGCACAGACAAAGGTGATAATTACCACATATGATGCCATTTGTTCTTTTATCGGAAGCGGTGTGGCGCAGGAGGGAGAGGCCAGCGACGTATCCGGTACTGTTACTGTGTTCCGTACCATATCGGGGAGAAAAGTGAAAACTCCCGGAAATAAGATTGATCAACTGGCCTGGAAGGAAGGCAATATGCATATTGTGGGAGGCTCCAACAATCTGGGCGGCGGGTTGATCGAATGGGTCAAGCAGTGCTACTATCAGAATGAAGCGCTGCCCTATGAGCTGATGGAAAAGGATGCAGGGGACGCGTGTATGGGCGAGGGAGGGGTGATTTTCCTACCTTATTTATTGGGAGAACGGGCGCCTGTATGGGACAGTAATGCCAGAGGCGTTTTTTTCGGTCTGGAGAGAATGCATACCAGAAAGGAAATGACACGGGCAGTTTTTGAAAGTACCGGTTTTATTGACGTTGATATGATCGCAGCAATCGAAGAAACCGGGCTGGAGGTGAACTCGATTCGTCTGTCCGGAGGGCTGGCCCGGCTGAATCTGATCTCTCAGCTTAAGGCAGATATTACGGGAAAGGAAATAAAAGTCCTGTCAGAATTTGAAACTACGGCAACCGGCGCGGCTATGATGGCATTTTATGGTCAGGGTGTTTTTGGAACGTTGCAGGAAGCGGCCCGGCAGTTTGTCAGGATCAGGATGGTGATCCATCCAGATGAAAGGAATCATAAACAATATCAGGAGTTGTACCAGCTATACAAAGAAACCTATAATACATTAAAACCTCTGTTTCCCAAGCGAATGAAATTAATGGAGCAGTTGGGAGGAAGAGGAAAGACGAAAATAGAAAATCTTTGACAGGTGGGCGGCTATGAAAGAATATCAATTAAATATCCCAACAAAAATTTATTATGGAAGAGATATATGGAAGGATGCATTAAAGCAATCGGAGAGCCTGTTACAGGGTACTGTTATGATTGTAACAACGGGAAGAACTCTGATTCGTCTGGGCTATGTGGCTCGGCTGCAGGAGCAGACAGAAGCATTTGAAAAAGTAAAAAAAGTAATCATATTTGACGAAATCAGTGCCAATCCAAGACTTTCGGAAGTCAGAAGAGGGATCTGCCTGGGCAAAACGGAAGGTGTGGAGAGCATCATCGGCTTTGGCGGCGGCAGTGCAATGGATGCTGCAAAGGCGATTGCCGCCGGTATCGGGATGGTGGAGGATATTGGCGATTGTTTTGATCAGGGCAGAGAACCGGGGAAAGGCACACTGCCGGTGATTGCCATTCCTACCACAGCCGGAACCGGAAGTGAGCTGAGCAAAGCGGCTATTATTACGGATGAGCAGCGGCAGGTAAAAGGTGGGATCAGAGGGAAAGCCCTGTATCCTCAGATTGCCATTGTAGATTCTCTGTTTACTGAGTCGGTCCCTTTCTCTGTTACAATGGAAACGGGTTTTGATGTGCTGGCTCATGCAATAGAAAGTTATGTTTCCAAAGCGTCATCCCCTTATACCAGGATGCTGTCGGAATATGCAGTGCAGATTACGGGAAAGTATCTTCCTGTGCTGGCGGAAAACCTACAGGATGGAGAGGCCAGAGAAAAGATGAGTTTTGCCAGTATGCTGATGGGAATTAATCTGGGAAATGCCAGTACCTGTCTGCCCCATCGTCTGCAGTATCCTCTGGGTGCACATACGGATACCAGTCATGGGGCGGGGCTTGCAGCTCTGTTTCCTGCATGGATTGGCTGTGTCTATCCCTGGGCGTCTGCTGAGATCGAAAAGCTGCTGGGTCTTTTAAGCGGCAGGCAGGTCAGGGGAAAAGAAGCCTGCCAACAGGTGATTTACCGGTTTATCCGCCGGTTGAAATTGCCGGCATCTCTGCAGGAGCTGGGAGTGGACAGAGCAGAGCTGGCTGTGATGGCTTCGGAAGTAACAGGAAATATTCAAAATGACCCGTCTGCCGGAGGACCGCATATTATAAGGGATCTGTATGAATCGGCCTGGCAGAAGAAAAAAATGCAGGCTATCATTATGGCGGCCGGAAAAGGCAGCCGATTGGGCAGCCTGACCGGAGGCAATCCCAAATCATTTGCGGAAATCAGAGGGAAAAAGCTGATCGAATATAATCTGAGGCTTTTGGAAAAATACGGGATAGATGAAATCTTTATTGTAACCGGATATCGGTCTGAGGCGTTTGCAGAATTGACAAAAGATATGCCTCATGTACAGCTTGTATACAATCCGTTTTATGAGATGGTAAACGTACTTGGTTCTTTCTATATGGGAATGGAATCCCTGTCCGAAGATTTTATTTATCTGCATGCGGATACACTGTGTGAACCGTCAGTGTTTGAAAAGCTGCTGTGCATGGATGCGGATGTGACGCTTCCGGTAGCATATGGGAAGTGTGACGAGGAAGCCATGAAGGTCAGAAGTGAGGATGGCAGAATCGTGCAGATTACCAAGCAGATGCCTCCGGAGGCGGCTGACGGGGAATTTATCGGTATGGCCTCTTTCCGGAAAGAAGTGATCCCGGCCCTGCAGGAAAAGACCAGACAGTTGATGGAAGAAAAAGAATTTACTGCTTATTTTGAAAGTGCTGTGCAGAGACTGCTGGACGAAGAAGCGTTTGAAGTCAAAGCGGTTTCCACAGACGGGGCTTTCTGGGCTGAGATTGACTTTATGGAGGATTATGAGCGGGCCGTTGCCAGTATGCCGGAGAGCCTGACGACTATATTTGAATAAAGGAAAAACAGAAAATGGGATACAATCAGAAAAGTGATTTGTCGGAAACGATCTATATTGGAAAGAGAAAGCTCAAAGCATTTATACACAGTCTTGCTTATTACATGTGCCGGATTTTTCCGATCGACAATGATAAGATCGTTATGTGGACTTTCGAGGGCGGCGGAGGATATGGATGCAGCCCCAAATATGTGGCAGAGGAGATTTTGAAAAGAAATCGGGAAGGAAAGACAAAGAAAAGGATCGTCTGGCTGCTGAATGATTTGAGCAAAGAATTTCCTACGGAGATAGAAAAAGTAAAGAGTACACTTTGGAGCCGGGCCTATCATCTGTCTACAGCTTCTGTCTGGGTCAGCAATACCAGAACGTTTTATGGCACAAGAAAGAGAAAAAAGCAATGCTATATCCAGACCTGGCATGCGACGATCTGTATTAAACCGATCGGAACATACAGAGGAAGTCTGTTTCCGAAAATGGCTTATCTTGTCAGCGCATATGATTCCCGTCTGATTGATTATGTGCTGACCGGTTCGGACTGGTGTGAGCATATGTACCGGAAAGGACTGATCTATGACGGGGAGATCATCAGGACCGGTACACCCAGGTGCGATGTGCTGTTCCATGCCCAGGAAGAAAAGCACCAGGAGATGCGGCAGGAATATGGAATCCCGCAGGAGGCCAGGATCATGCTGTATGCCCCCACATTCCGGGGAGGCAGTCAGAATAAAAACCGCTCTGTTAATTCAGAAGAAGCGACTGTTGATTTTAAACGGCTGATTTCAGCTCTGGAGGAGCGGTTTGACGGTACTTGGTATGTGTTTCTGCGCCTGCATCCTCAGCTTGCGGCGAAAATGGAGGGGCTGAAAACCAGTCAGGCATCAGACCGCCTGATTGATGTAAGCCAGCGGCCTGATATGAATGAAATCATAGCCGGTTCGGATGCGTTTCTGACTGATTATTCCAGTGCTGTTTTTGAGAGCCTCCTTATAAAACAACCAGGATTTATTTATGCGAATGATCTGGATGAGTATATTGCTGACAGAGGCGATCTGTTCTTTGATATGCGTAAACTGCCTTTCCCCGTAGCCCTTGATAATGATGGGCTGATACAGAATATTCTGCAGTTTGATGAACAAAAATACAGGGATCAGGTGGACGACTTTATCAGGAGAGCCGGGATTTTTGAGGACGGACATGCCAGTGAGCGGGTTGCGCGGCTGATTATGGGAAAATGAGTCGGATTTGGTTTCATTATATCAATAAATAGTTGTATAATATTAGGTAAGAGGTTAGAATGGTGGAGCAAAGTAAAATGGTACATGCAAACAACGATCCCAGGATATCTGTTATTTTGCCTGTTTATAATACAAAGGATTATCTGGCGAAGTGCCTGGACAGTATACTGGGACAAACCTATACCAATTTGGAAATTATCTGTATTGATGATGGCTCTACAGACGGTTCGGGACGGATTCTGGATGAGTATGCGGAAAGGGACGGCAGGATAAAGGCAGTCCATCAGAAAAACGGAGGAGAGAGCAATGCAAGAAACCGGGGCCTGCAGATGATGACAGGCAGGTATGTGGGTTTTATGGATTGTGATGACTGGATAGAGCCTGCTATGTATGAAGAGCTTGTGTCTGCAGCGCTGGTTACAGGAGCAGATCTGATTGCTTCCACATGGTATTATGATACGGAAAAGGAAAGTATTAAAACAATCAATCAAAGGCCGGTTTCGCAGGAAGTGTTTGGCAGGGAAGAATTGCTGAATTATCTGTATAAGAGAGATTACTATCGTGGCTTTGCCTATATGTGGAATAAATTGTACCGCAGGGAATTGTTTTATGATCCAAATAAAGAGTTGATGCTGTTTGATGAAGATCTGGTTTTGGGCGGAGATGTACTGTATCTGGCAAAACTGGCGCTGCGTACCCGGTCTGCGTTTTATATCGACAAGGCCTTTTATCATTATATTCAAAGGGATGCTTCAGGATGTCATACCCAGGATCTGAAACGGAGAGAGGACTGGCTGCTGGCGTACAAACGTATGATAACGTATATGAATATGGAGGGAGGATGCAGAGATATCCTGCCGTGGATCAAGCGTTTTCTGGCATATCACAGCAGCAATCTGGCAGAGATGGCTTATGGGCAGAACAATGTGGAAGTATTGGAAAGATGCCAGAGACTTATGAGGCAATATGAAAAGGAATATTGCAGTACAAACCGGGAATATCCGGACAGACTGGAACGGTATGACAGGATATTGAAGTATGGTTTGGAAGATTCTGTTTAAATTTTGAAATCAGATGAAACAGTTCATGATATACAAAGCAGCGTATAAGGAGAGAAAGAAAAATGTTCAGAACCGTAGATGCATATTTTGAGCCAATTGATATATTTCAGAAAATAGGAGAACGGAAGTCTGAGTTGTCGGATCAGGATCTTGGTTTTATTTGTGGTTTAATCAAAGAGAAAAGACCTGAAAAAATAGTAGAGCTTGGGGTATCTGCAGGCGGTACGAGCTGTGTTATCATGAATTGCCTGGAAAAACTGGGTATTGACAGTAAAGTGTTTTCTGTGGATGTATCATATACATATCACTATGATACATCAAAGAGATGCGGGTTTCAGATAGATGATGCTGCAAAATATCTGCATCATATGGAAAATCATGTATTGATGCTAGGGAAAAGTATTGCTCAGGTAATTGAAAAAATCGGACATAATATTGATATGCTGATTTTGGATACCATACATTATTTGCCTGGAGAGTTGTTGGATTTTTTGATATGTTTACCATATTTATCAAAGGATGCGGTTATCATATTGGATGATCTGGTATTTGCTCACACCGGAGAAAATACCAATGCCATTGCGACCAAAGTATTGTTTGACCTGCTTGTTGGTGAAAAAGTATTTCCTTCGGGCGATGGTGCCTGTCCCAAAATGGGGGGAGTATTACTCAATGAAGATACCAGAAAATACAGATCGAACTATTTTTCCGGTTTGCTGATGCCCTGGTGGTATCCGTTAGGCCCTGACGACATGGAAACGTACAGAGGTGTACTGGAGCGTCATTATGAAAAAGGAGAAATGGAGTTTTTTGATGAAGCGGTAAGAATAAATACAGAAACTCTGCAAAAGAAAGAAAATGTAAAGACAAAATTACAAAATCTGCTGCAGATCTGTGAAGGGGAAAAGGAAGCAGTTGTTTATGGTGTTGGACAAAGGGGCCTGGCCCTGGGCAGATTTTTGAGAGAACGTACCGGTAAAGCGGTTAGCCATGTGATATCGGATAACAGAAATAAAGAGGATTTTACAGAAAGTAATGCAGTAATCTATCATTTAAGTGAGATTGCAGAACAAAAAGATAAATATCAGATTCTTGTTGCAGCAGCCGGCAGCGAAATAAGAGAAAATTTAATGAAACAGAATATTGGTTATATTGATGTACCGAATTACGTTTTCCCCTTTATCAAAGAATATGAAAGATTGTTACATTAATATAACGGATATGGAGGAGAATTTTATGAAATGGAACAATAAAGGTCATGAATTTGATCAGATATACCAGAATATAGAGTCAAAGAAAGCCTTTTATCTATTTGGGGCAGGAGATTATGGAAGGCAGTTCTATAAAGCATTTCATGATGAGGTGGAAATAAAAGCATTTTTAGATAATAGTGCCGATAAACAGGGAAACAATATCATATTTGCCGAAAGGCAGGTCCCATGTATATCTTTGAAAGAAGCCGTGGTGAATGAAGAAGTCGGAATTATTGTTACGATGTCCCAGATTGCCAGAACAGATGCTGTGGCTCAGTTGCTGGAAGAAGGATATCGAAAGGACATTGACTTTTTTATTATTGAAGAATTTATATCTGTTTATAATGTCTATAAATATAATAAAGTGTATTTTTCCTCTATCTCGTTTTTGCCAAGCACCGCATGTAATTTAAAATGCAGGCATTGCCTGAACTTTAATCCGTTTGCTGAAAAATATTATGTGCGTCAGTGGGATAGTCTGGTTGCAGATGTGGATTTGTTTTTCCGGCATGTGGATCATATTATGCTTTTTCATGTAAGCGGCGGAGAGCCAATGCTTTATTCGAGAATTGCGGATTTGATCGAATATATCAATAAAAATTACGGAGACAGAATTGATACGCTGAGAACGGTGACGAACGGAACGGTAGTACCCTCGGATGAGATTTGTGAAAAATTAAGTAAATACAGAATTGAAATCACGGTAGATGACTACAGGGACGCGGTGCCGCAGTACAATGAGAATTTTGATCAGTTGATTCAGAAACTGGAAAAATATAAAATCAGATATTATATAAATAAAGTGGACTCATGGGTGGATCTGGCTCCGGAAAAAACAGATTATTCTGGCTGGAGCAGGGAAGAACTAATCAGACATTGTTCCGAATGCAACCAGTCATGGCAGGAACTGCGGGATGGAAAATTATATAGTTGTAATTATGCTGCTTATGCGGTGGTGGCGGGAATTGGCGGAGAACAGGATCTGGAAGAAACCTATGATTTAAGAACACATACGAAAGACAGAAATAAAGAACTGATTGAATTTCGATTGGGCTTCACTGACAAGGGTTATACCAATTTTTGTAAAACCTGCAAAGGTTTCAAGAGGGGGGGGATATCAGTAAGTGCTGCTTTACAGTGCGAGGTGAAAATATGAGAAAGGATATCAGGAGGCTGGCGATATTTGTAATCTGGGATAAAGATGGTACAGTAGACGAATACGTAAAATATTACATTGAAAGTTTATTAAAAGCGGTAAGCAGACTGATCATTGTTTCCAACGCTGCTCTTGATGATGAAAATTACAGGAAACTGACAGAATATTCAGAGGAAGTATATGTCCGTGAGAATAAAGGATTTGATGCAGGGGCCTATCAATATGTTATTCAGGATATCCTGAATGATGACATCGCATTATATGATGAAATTGTCCTGTCAAACGATACCTGTTATGGCCCCTTTATTCCATTTGATGTGATTTTTGAATCAATGGAGGGAAAAGATGTGGATTTCTGGGGATTGAATTATATAGATAATAATTTCCTGTCTCATCTGCAATCTTATTTTCTGGTATTCAGAAGACGGGCATTACCAAAAGTAGTGGAATTTTTTGATTATAAAATAAACAGGAATACAATACGGCTTGTTAATTTGTATTCTGACTTTGAATTTGGCATTTATAAATTTTTACTGGATGCAGGCTTCAGGCCAGGACATCTGGTTCCGTTTAATAATTTTAATATTTATAAATCACCTAACTATTGCATCAGGGATTTCCATCTCCCTTTTATGAAAAAGAAGTGTTTCTCTTCCAAATATTATGAAAGGGATAATTGCGTTGCAGCGCTGAAATATATAGAAAGTCACTCGGATTACAGCATAGAATATATTTTACAAAATGCAAAAAGATTATACAATATTGAGTATGATTGGGAATCGGAGAGAAAAAGAGAATTACAGGAAAGGAAATATATCCATGATGTGATAACCTGTTCAGCAGAAGAAGTGGAACGATTCTGTGCCGCACATGGAAAAATATTCATATATGGGGCAGGCATCTTTGCCCATCAGGTTTTGTATCGGTTCAAAGAAAATATGAAAGCGTTTGGGGGATTTATTATTTCTGATGATCAAACAGGAAATAATCAGGAAGAAGAGCCAGTCATAAGATTATCGGAAGTGAAAAAAGATGCGGCAATCATAATTGGACTTGATAAAAAGAATACCAGGGAAGTGAAACCGAATCTGAAAGAGTATACGCATGTATTATATCTATGGTCAGGTATCTGACGGGAATGGTATAACAGGATTTTTGATCTGTATGATCTATGAAAGGGAGAGACAGTATGATAGTTCCGGTATTGATGAATTTTCATTCGCACATAATGACATATAATTGGCTCAGGAATTTTGAGGACAATGCAAAAGGGACTATATATTATATTGTCCAGGAGAAGATGACTTCCCGATTTACAGACCGGGAAAGAGCTGCCCAAAATATCGTGATATTCCCGGAGAAGACAGAGCAACAACTGTCGGGGCAGTTTGAAAATGAAATTGAATTTGCCTATTTTTCCACCCGGCACTCTATGAACAATTTGGTAACATTTTTTGAGGACAATTTTGCCAGACTGCAGGAGATTGAGGATATTACGGTGGTTTATGCCCTGTATAAAAATGTGTCGCTTGAGGCGGCCTGCAGAAAAAGGGGATTGTGTCTGAAATATATTGAACTGTCAGCCTTACGCAAAGACAATTATTATAATTTTGATTTATGCTGGTTTCTGGAAAGCGAGGTAATGAACAGTGATACAGAAGGGAGAAACCGATATAAAGAATTTGATAAAGTAAAAAGTAATATATTATTGGAAAAACCGCTTACCCCATTGGAATTACTGCTGATCGGAACAAAGGAAAGAGATGTGGTTTCTGTTTTAAACTATCTGTTAAATGGTACAGAAACGTATGATATTGGCATAGCACTACCCTGGGATTATAAAGAATTTTGTGGTGACTGGCCTAAAAAGGAGATGATAGAGACAGCAAAAACTCTGTATGGAGATAAAAAGATATTGTACAGGGTACATCCGGGAGAAAATATAGACCATAAGGAATATGGGCCGAGAGATCTGTCCGGCAGTTCTTTGAAATTTATCAGTAAATGTAAAACTGTGGTATCGTCAGGATCCAATATCTCATTTGAGGCGATGCTGTTTGGAAAGCAGGTAATTGATTTCTCAAGGCAGTTCTATTCCGATAAGATTATCAATCAGTTTGATATAAAGAAAAAATGTGGATATGATGATATGTATCTGAACTTCTTATACTTTTCTGTGTTTACGCCGTTTGAACTGATCTGCGATGAGAACTACGTAAAATGGAGATGCTGTGAGACACCCGATGAAGCCGATATTTTTAATACACATTTGAAATTTATCTGTGAAAGATATCTTAATATATCATATGAGGAATTAAATATGAAAGACAACCGGCGTGATTTCATTTGGGATATGCGTTCTTTTACAGCAGATAAAGAAAGAAATGGTATTATTGATTTTATAAATGCTTTGTCAGAAATTAATTGGAGAAAACAGCGGATTATAATTTGTGGCTGTGGAAGAGACGCTGTTATCTGGAAAAGTATAGTTGAGAATTTTGGAGGAACCGTATTTGAATTTTTAATTATGCAAGACAAAAAGGACAGGGAATGTTATGCCGGGAAAAGGGTGGTGATCTGGGGAGAAACACAGTATACGGAACAGGATGTGTTTATTATTTCCCAGCGGAACCGGACTGTGCAGAAGGATATATTGATTGATCTGAATAAAAAAGGTGTCAAAAATATGATTTGTATTTAAAACAACAGGGATAAGAAGATAGGAGAATATGATGGAGTATGTAAAACCGACCGTAATAGCAGAAGTGGGATGCAATCATAGGGGAGATATGGAGATTGCAAAAGAACTGATTAAAACAGCGGCAATTTATTGCAAAGCGGATGCAGTAAAATTTCAGAAGAGATGTAATCGTGAACTGCTGACGAGAGAACAGTATAATGCGCCGCATCCGAATCCTATGCACTCTTATGGTAAGACTTATGGAGAGCATCGGGAATTTCTGGAATTTACAATTGATCAGCATAAAGAGTTAAAAGAATACTGTGAGCAGATGAATATTGTCTACAGCACATCGGTGTGGGATCTGACTTCCGCAAAAGAGGTGGCAGGACTGCATCCGGCATATATTAAAATACCTTCTGCATGCAACAATCATTTCAGAATGCTGGACTGGCTTTGTGAAAATTATGAAGGGGAGATTCAGATATCGTTTGGAATGACCACGCATGCGGAAGAGGAAAAGATCGTCAGGTTATTTGAAGATAAGGGCCGGAGCAGAGATTTGACAGTATATGTATGTACCTCTGGCTATCCGGTACCGTTCGAAGATGTTTGCCTGCTGGAAATCAACCGTGTAAAGGATACTTATGGAGAACGGGTGAAGCAGATCGGCTTTTCCGGACATCACCTGGGGATAGCAGTGGATGTGGCAGCTTATACACTGGGGGCGTCCGTCATAGAAAGACATTATACCCTTGACCGGACCTGGAAAGGGACCGATCATGCGGCTTCTCTGGAACCGGAAGGGATCAGAAAGCTGAAAAGAGATTTGATGGCAGCTTATACCGCATTGCATTATAAAGAAAAAGAGATTTTGGACATAGAAGCTGTTCAACGCAATAAATTAAAATACCAGGAACATTGAGGGAAGATATGAATGTAGCATTGATACCAGTACGTGGGGGAAGTAAGTCCATTCCGCTGAAAAATATTCGGGTAATTGCAGGAAAGCCGTTGGTATACTGGGTTACCAAAGCTGCAAATGATTGTCCGGATATAGACAGGGTGTTTGTTGCCACTGACCATGAAGAAATCAAAGAAACAGTGGAAGGCTTCGGCTTTGATAAGGTCTGTGTAATCAGCCGGAGTGAAGAAAGTGCGTCGGATACAGCTTCAACCGAATCTGCCATGCTGGAATTTGCCGGTCAGTATCAGTTTGATACGATTGTACTGATACAGGCAACTTCCCCGCTGCTTTCTGCAGCGGATCTTACCGGTGGGTTTTATGAGTTTCATAAACCGGATACAGACAGTGTGTTATCTGTTGTCCGGCAAAAGAGATTTTGCTGGAAAACAAATGATAAAGGACTTGCCATGCCGGATAATTATGATATATTTGCCCGGCCCAGAAGGCAGGAATTTGAGGGTTATCTGGTGGAAAATGGGGCGTTTTACATCACGGACAGGGATTCACTTTTGCAGTCGAAATGCAGGCTGTCTGGTAATATCCGCGTTTATGAAATGGATGAGAGCTCTTATTTTGAGATTGATGAGCCAGGTGACTGGCTGGTAATTGAACAGCAGCTCAGAAACAGGTGTGCAGCGGAGAAAAAGTCTGACAGGCGGATTCCTGAAATTAAGATGTTTCTGACAGACTGTGATGGCTGCCTGACAGATGGAGGCATGTACTATTCTGAAAAAGGGGATGAATTGAAAAAATTCAATACTCTGGATGGAATGGGTCTGCATTTATTGAAAACAAGAGGTGTGGTGACAGGGATTATTACAGGTGAAAAGAGGGAATTAAACCGGCGCAGAGGCAGAAAGCTGGATTTGGATATTTTCAGGGATGGCATAAAAGATAAATTAAGTGTTGTAAAAGAACTATGCCAGACTTATCAAATAGACTTGCAGAACGTAGCTTATGTGGGGGATGATATCAATGATCTTGCGGTGATCAGGGCAGTCGGGTTTGGCTGCAGTGTGGCAAATGGGATTGAGGAAGTAAAAGCTGCCGCTTCTTATGTGACTCAAAAAGAAGGCGGACAGGGAGCCGTAAGAGAAATCATCGATATGATAATTCAGGGAGAGATCAGAGGTTAATAATATGCAGGGGATTAAACTGGCGGTTGCGATTCCGACATATAATAGCAGTGAGTGTCTGCATGAACTTTTGTCAAATATATATGAGACATTAGATGTGTATGGATATGATATTTATATATATGATTCCAGCACCAATGACCAGACAGAATTGCTGATTGGTAAGGAATGGAAACGGGACAGTATATACTATGTCAGGCTGGATTCTTCCATAGCATCTAATCAGAAAGTGTATTATCTGTATCGCCAATTAGCAGGGAAGAAAAAATATGATTATATATGGATGACGAGAGATGCCCATTATTTTAGCAGACAGTTTCTTGAAAAATTATTTCGCAGCATTCAGCCGGAATATGATGTGGTGCTTATTGATGATAATGCCGACGTATCCGGAACAGTATCTGAAATCATATCTGACCGGCTGGAATTTTTCAGAGTTGCAACTTACAAGATGACTTTGTATGGAAGTACAATTGTAAAGTGCGATTCTATACTTGGGGAGGTTGACTGGGGCGGTCTGACAGAGCGATATCTGAATAGTGACTGTATTAATTTTTCTCATGTAGCGTTGTATCTGGAACAGATAAAGAAAAGGAATCCTTTTTGTGCACTTCGGCTTATTGTTCCTGCCAAAGAAAGAATTTTTTCCAGATTTAAAAAGGACTCTTTCTGGAAATCCGAAGTAATCCGCATATGGAGTCAGTGCTGGCTCTGTATGCTGGAAAACTTGCCTGTATTTTACCGGAAAGACACGGAGATCTTTAATCAGGTGGCTGGCCTGCCATCTGAACGGTACTCTCTTTATTTGCTGCTTAGTTACCGTATCAATGGAACTTTTGATTATGAGAAATTTATGGCTTATAAAGAATGGCTGCTTCGGGTTTCGAATGTGACGGAAGATGAGATGGCGAGAATAGCCAGAATGGAGCCGGAAGAGGCACAGCAGTGTTTAAATGATAAAATTTATCGTGAATTGTCAGAATTTGCCGGTCGTTTCGGGACAATTGTTATTTATGGTGCAGGCAGACATGCGCAGAGGCATGCTGCATATCTGGATCGGTTTCATATTCCTTATGAGTGTTTTGTGGTTTCGAGAGCTGGGAATAAGACTATGCTGGACCATCATAAGATAAAAGAATACTCAGATATTAAAAACAGAAAAGATCTGGGCATTATATTGGGACTGGGGAAAGCAAATCAGAAAGAAGTGATGCCGCAATTGCTGAAAGATGGCTTTGACGGCAGGACATGCTATATAGACATTCCATTGGAAGGATAGTCAGAAGATAAAATGTAAAATAAATACGAGGCAGATAGAAAGGATTTTATATGAAATGTTTTCATAGATTAGATAAAAACTACGTGTCCACAGTAAAAATCGGACTGCAGCGCTATTATGAGCAGGATTTTATGGATCCTCATAATGTTGCGCCGAGCGGGATCAATATGTCTGGCGAGGGAAAACTGGCAATCTGTATTCCCACATATAAAAGGGCAGATATTGTAGGGGAATTGCTGGACGAGTATATGGAAATTTATTCTGCTTTGGGAGCAGATATGTATATTTATGATTCAAGTGAGGATGGTTTTACAGAGTCTGTTGTCAAAGAATTTCAGAAAAATTTTTCGAATCTGTTTTATGTAAAGATGCCTTCCAGGCTGCATTCCAATATGAAAGTATATATGATTTTTCAGGAATACGGATTCAGAAAAGAATATCAGTATGTCTGGGTCTGCAGCGACTCTATCCGCTGGGAACAGAATGTTCTGGATGCGGTAGCTGAGAAATTAAATTCTTCTTTGGATATGATTGTGGTAAATTACAGAGATGAGGAAAAGTTAGGTGACAGATATTATGAAAGCCCATTTGTCTTTTTCAAAGAATGCGGCTGGCACCTTACCCTGTATGGTGCAGTACTGTTAAAAGCGGATACTATGCTGAAAAATGTAAATTGGAACGAACTGATGGAACGGTACAATATCCCGGAACGGGTAAACCATTCCCATTTGGGTTTTTATTTTGAACATATACTGGAGCTGGAACAATTTTCAGCGGTCCATCTGAGTTTCCCCACAGGTTCTTTGCGCTCTTCAAAATTCAAAGATTTTTCGGGCTGGAGAAAGGATACTTTTTTTGTGTTTGGATATTGTTTTCCCCATACGATCCACGCACTGCCTTCATATTATAATAAAGCAAAGAAAACTGTAATACTGAAAAACGGAAAATATGCGGATATATTAAATGAAAGAAATTTACTTACATTGAGAGAGGACAAGTTATTTGACATCAATATATATTGGGAATACAGAAGCAAATGGAGAGGATTGACAGACTTACCCCTCTGGAAGATCAAAAAAATCGCAACTATGAAACCTAAAAAAGCAAAGAAAAAGAGAGTAAAGGGTTCTTTGTGGAAGCATGTCAAGAGAGAGTGGCAAATGTTACAATTAAAACATTTTGTAAAACGGTATGCTGTCATTTATATTTATGGTGCAGGAATGTGTGCCGTGCGTTATTCCGGATATTTGGAGAAAATGGGGGTTCCGTATGCAGGTTTTGTTGTGACACATAAAGATGAAAATAAAGAAGAATTGAACCGTCATCCTGTTTTTTCTCTGGATGAAATTGACAAAAAAGATGAAAAGACAGGGATTATACTTGGATTGAATCCCAAAAATAAAAAAGAAGTGATGGAAGAACTGCAAAAGCGTAATATCAAAAAAGGGATATTTGATAAATATATCATTGCATAAACAGGATGTTTTACATTGTCCTGATGTGCCGGGAAAGGTTAAACTATGAGATTTCTTTATTTGTCAGGCAGCAGCGAAGAGCATATTTGCAAGGGGCCTGAAAAAAGAAGTATGATAGAATATTTTATCAGGCAGGATGCATATCTGAAAAGATTTGTAAAAAGCCATAGCAGATGTTATATATATGGGGCGGGGAATTATGCCAGAGAGTTGGTAGAATTTTTTGAGACTTTAGACATTAAGATAAATGGGTTTGTTGTATCAAACATGCAGGATACGGATAAGGAGTATTTGGGATATCCTGTTTATGAACTTATAACTTTGCTGAAAAGCAGGGATAAAATTGGTTTTTTTCTTGGATTAAGCTATAAAAATACAAGGGAAGTGGCCAGAATTTTAAAAGAGAAGGGGATCAAATCCGAAGATGTGTATGGTCAATTGGTCATTCCCTTTATAGAATCCGATGAAAGTGAACTGGTGTCTTTTAATGTTTTTGATACTTTGCTGGTCAATAAGATGGCTACCAGAGAGGGACTGTTTTTAGAGATTCAGGAGCGCCTGCAATCGCTGAGGGGAGAAAAGGAGTTTCCTGATTTTCTGATCGATAATTTTTTTACGTTAAGAGTGAATGCAGAAAATCTGGCGCGTGCGAATTTTTGTAACGATGAAATACAGGAAATTACATTGCGTCAGATTTATTGTGCGTTGAGTATTACAGGCGGCGTCAGTAAAGCATGTGAAGAACAGCTTATTGAACTGGAAGAAGAGGTGGTAAAAAGTAATCTGTGTTTGGTGGAAGAGAATTTACATTTGCTTCAGGAACTGAAGAAATCATCAAATGTATTGCTTTTGGCAGAGACATATTACAGCAGGGAGTTGGTGGATGCCGTATTTGAAATGGTGTGTCCTGAATTGTTGGACTATGAGTTGGTCGTAACTTCTGTATGTAAGAAAAATAAAGAAACTGCTGCAGTATATCACCTGATTCGATTTTATAAAAATGTGTTGTTTCCGGTATGGGATCATTACGGAAATGATAAAGTACTTGACTACGAGATTCCCGCGAGTCTGGAGATCACGCCGCATTTGATTTCGGGAGAAGAATTGTTTCCGTTTGAACAGAAATTAATTGCATTGAATATTGATAAAATATCTTTTCAGAAAAATATTGGTATATCTTATGCTGCCAGAGCGATGGATTCTCAGATGGACAGAAATAAAAGGATAGGATGTGCGGTTGGCGGTCCTCTCTTTTTTTCTTATGTCCATTGGCTGTTACAAAGATGTGAGCAGGAAGGAATTAAAAGGTTATATTTTGTAGCCAGAGACGGATATCTGCTAAAAAAGATTGCCGATCTGATGATTCAAATGGAACAAAGGGATGTATCAACACATTATATATATGGTTCCAGAAAAGCATGGAGAATGGCCACATTGTCAGAAAACAATTGCGATCTGGAAAAATTTATAGCAAACTCGTCGGAAATTCAGATCAGAACCGTAAAAGAGATTGCAGATATTTTCCAGATTCCGGTGGAGCTGATAAATGAGCATATATCGGAAATATTTAATGAAAAGGGATATCTTGATATAGATGAATATGATTTTGTGAGGCAACTGATATTTCATAATAAAGATCTGGAGGAAAAACTGATAGCGTATCACGCTTCCAAAAGAAAGATGCTCAGAGAATATTTGAAACAGGAAATAGATTTTTCTGATGAACACTTTGCTTTTGTAGAGTTATCCGGGTCCGGGTTTACCCAGGAATGCATATCGGATGTTATGGCAGAGTTGACGGATTTTCCTGTGATCACTTTTTTTCAAAAGCTGGATTGGCTTTGTGAAAATAAAAATTGTATGAATTATGGATATATACCCAGTAATATTAAAGATGGATTTTTGATTGAAGTGTTATGTCATGCTCTGCATGGGGCTACAGAAGGATATGAATCTATAGATGGAAAGATTACACCTGTTATTGATACGTTGGAACAGGATGCTTTGAAAGAGCATGGTTATGAAGCATTTATAGAAGGGACACTGCTGTTTGTAAGAAAGTATTTGGAGTTTGAAAACAGTAAGGACGGAACAGATGATATTTCTGTCCCTATATTATATTTAAAGTATATGGTTGATGAATCCAATGATGAGATTATTGATTTTATAGGAGATATGCCGTTCAGCTATTCCGGCAGAGACAAAGAGGTGAAATATTTTGCTCCGGCATTGTCAGTAAAAGACATTGATCAAATATACAAAGTTCGTAAACGTGAGAAGAAGTTGATTCATTTATATCACGGATATCAATTTATTGAAAATGAGCCGGTTGAAAAGTATTATAAAGGTGGTTCATTGAGTTTTTCTTTGATGCGGAGTACGGATGAGGTCAGACAGTATGCCCGTATATGTGAACAGGGGACTCCTGAAAAAAAGGGCGGAAGCAATTTATTTACCAATATATTAAGAAATCATACATTTATACTGGTGGCAGCCAGTGACCTGGAGGATGAAAAGAGAACGATACTCGTTGAGCATGTAAAAGAAGCGGGGAAAATCATTGCTATAATGGAGTTTTCTGTTGAAAAATCTTTCGGTGCATTTAACAGACAGGAATTTGAAATGATACGGGAAGCGGACTATGATACTGTTTTATTCTTAACAGAAAAAAAAGAAGATGCGTTTAAAATGCTGAAAGAATTTATAGCTCTTGGTACAAAGAGAAATAAATTATGTTGGTTATGTTTTGACTTGTAGAGGAAAAATTGTTTAAGTATGCAGCAACGCGAAAGGAACTATAACAATGAATAAGGTATCAGTGATTTTAACAACATATAATCGGAAATATGAAGTAAGGAGAGCCCTGGAAAGTGTATTGGCTCAAAGCACGAAACCGTTTGAAATCATCCTGGTAGATGATGCGTCTACAGACCATACGAAAGAATATATTGAAAGTTTTCAGTTCCCTCTGGTGAAATATTATTTATTAAAAGAACACAGTGGGGCAGGCGCCGCCAGAAATTATGGCATTAAGATGGCGAATGGAACATATATTGCCTTTTTGGACAGTGACAATGAATGGTATGAAACTAAATTAGAAGAATTTATGAAACTAATACGTGAAGATGATGGATCATTGGATCTGATATGCAGTAAGTATAAACAGCATATATTTTTTGAAACGGAAATTTTACCCAAACCGTTATTGGTAGAGAATTATAAAAGTGAACAGGAGATTTGGCTGCACAATATTGCGGATGCCAGCGCAAGTATTTACCGAAAGAGTTTCCTGGAGGAAACAGGCGGATTTTCGGAAGAATTGAATGGGAATATTGATTGGGAACTGTTGATGAGGGGGCAGACAAAACGAAATCTGGTAATTAAAATAATTGATAAAGTTTTGTCAGAGAACTGGACCATGCATGACGGTTTATCAAATCTTGAAACCCCGGGGACTGTTCTCAACGAAAAACTGGAGCTGCTGCGCCGTTATCATAAAGAGATAGTAGCACAGGGATGTGGAGAGATTTATTATTCCCAATATATGAGCGAAACAAGCGGCATGTTTTCAGAAACAGAAGCAATGTGCAAATTGCTGAAAGCGTGTGATACATCTGCGGAATGGCTGCAGATTATCATTGACATATATAGAAACCGGGAAATTGCCAATAAAGCGCTGTTAGACAGAAGATCTGACTTTTATTGTAAGATGCGGGAATGGCTGAGGATGGAGTTTTCAGATGACTCCATTGCCCGGCGGCTGGAAAATATGAATGTCCATACAATAGCGATTTATGGGGCAGGGATGCATGGAATGCTGCTTTTTCAGGACTTGAGAAGGAGTAATATTCGGATTGCCTGTTTTATAGACAGAAATAAAAAAGGAATGGCACATGACAAAATTAATATTTACGCACCGGAGGACAGGCTTCCTTTGGTTGATGCTGTCGTTGTGTCTACTTATCTTGAGTTTGAAAAGATTAAACAGGAATTGCAAATGAGAGGAGACTTTAAACTCATACCATTGGATACTTTAATTGGTTAATTGAAAAGTGCGGAATGAATATGGAAAAAAATAATGAATATATAGATCAGACAATTTTTGATTATATAAAAAAATCCGGAACTGAAAATTGTGATGAGGTGATTTGCCATGAGACGAGAAAAGAAATCGTAAATCAATTAAGTTCACAGCGGGTTTCCACGATAGAATGGTATCCATTTAAAGAGAATGCGTCAATTCTGGAGATAGAGGCAGGGTTTGGCGCCATAACAGGCAAACTATGCGATTTGGGAAAGTATGTCGCAGTGACGGAAAAATCCCAGTTCCGGTCACAGGCGATTTCGTATCGATACAAACACAGAGAGAATCTGGAAGTATTTACAGGCGATATTGAAACTATCAGATTTCCGGATTCGTTTGATTATATTATTCTTTTGGGGGAACTGGAAAGAGTCGGAAATGGGACTGCGGATACTGCTGAATATGTCCGTTATATGCGATCTATATTGCGGTGGTTAAAAGAAGACGGGAAATTGCTTTTAGCTGTGGAGAACCGGTATGGGATACAGAATTGGTGTGGAAGAAAGGAAACCTATACTTGTGTACCTTTTGATGGAATTGCCGGTTATCCGGAGGGCGGATGTGGGCGGACATTCCATAAAAGTCAGTTGATTGAAATTTTATCAGCAGCAGGTTTGAAATATACTCATTTTTTTTATCCCATGCCGGATTATTACACCGTTTATAAAATCTTTTCCGATGAATGTTTACCTCAGGCAGAAGATATAGAAGAATTACAGGATTATTGTAGCCATGATAAGTCGGTTTTGTTCGACGAAACTGAAGCGTTGAAAGACATTGTACAAAATGGCTCCTTTCCTTTTTTTGCAAATGCATATTTTGTGGAAGCGTCCGGGAAAAGTATCGGATTTGCCGGAGAGAGAAAACAGGTCAGGAGCATTGACATAGCAGGAGAAAATAAATCCGAAACCTTTAAAAGGATGGAATTTAACCGGAAATTTCTTGTTATGCAGGGAAATGCGTGTATTGGGAAAATAGATTATGACAGCCGACTGATTCGTCAGGTGATTCAAATTCAACTGGATTTGCTGGGGCATTTAAAGATAGTCTGTGAAAAATATAATTTGAAATTGTATCTGATCTACGGCAGCCTTTTAGGAGCGGTAAGACATGGTGGCGTTACTCCAGGCGACGACGATATAGATGTTGCTATGCCGAGAAAAGACTATGAAACTTTATTACAGCTTGCTGATGAATTTCAGGGGGACTATTTTTTGCAGACTCCATGGAATGACAGCTGTTTCTATGGCGGCTATTTAAAATTGAGAGATAAAAAAACAACTGCCATACAGCCGCAGAACTGGTGGATTGATTGCTGTGAAGGGATTGGGATAGATATATTCCCATTGGACAATGGTTACAGGAACCCTGTACGTGAAAAGTGGAAAGAGTTAAGGATTTGTTTTTATCAAAGACTGCTGTATGCAAAGGCTTATGGCTATTTTGCCCGATACATGGATATGCCATTGTTGGTTTGGAAATTTTACAAATATCTGGGGAAATTATTTCCCAAAAATCGTTTGATGGACCGGCTGAATAAGATTATGGCGGGCGGCAATACAGATGAAAAAGCGCCGTTTGGAATTTTCGCACATTATATGCATGCAGGCGGGGTCAGAAGGCTGGACAGAGAAGCATTTTCACAGACAGAAGAAATTATGTTTGAAAATATACGTATTGAGATTCCGAAGGATTATGACTCTGTTTTATCTCATCTGTATGGGAATGATTATATGTATTATCCAAGGCCGGAAGTTAAAAAGTACAGACATGGTTTTTATTCGGCGAACACTCCCTATCCGGAATATAAGAAAAAGTTTTCCGGTATATTTAATCCGTTGCCTGCAGATAAAGAAATCGTGCTAATAGGAGATGGAACCCAATTTGAAGAATATTTTACCCAGTTTGGACATAAGTACAGACCCAAATGTATTGTCGATATTTCAAAGGATCATTTGCCGGATGAACTATATGGGGTAAAAGTTGTAACATTAAATGATATTCAGAAAAGAAATAAAGATGAATTGTACCTTATTATATGTTCGGTTTTTTACAAAGAGATGGAACAGTATGTAAAAGAGGCCGGATTCAGTGATTATTTTTTCTATGTACGAGACAGAGGATGGTTATTGTTGGAAGACCCGAATGCTTTATTAAAAGAAATACAGGAGAAGCGTGAAAATGGAAGAAAGATTTAAAAAGGGATTTACAGCCGGAGCATTTGATTTATTTCATATGGGGCATTTGAAGTTGTTAAGAAGATGCAAAGAAATGTGCGAATACCTTATAGTCGGGGTATTGACAGATGAGTATATTTTATATACAAAAGGAAAGGAGCCATATATACCCTTACAGGAAAGAATAGAGATCATACAATCTATTCGATATGTGGATGAAACGGTGGTTGTGGATTTCCACAATACTCTGAAAATAAACGCATTAAAACTTTATGATTTTGATTGTTGTTTTTCCGGGAATGATCATGAAAAAGAAGAGCTTTGGCAGAATGATAAAAGGAGAGTGGAAGCAAATGGGGCGAAGATGATATTCTTCCCTTATACAATGAGCGTCAGTTCATCTAAAATTAAAAATTTAATAGAAAAAGATTTAATATAAATGATTGGAAGGAGAGAACTATGTTTGAACAGATGACAGAACAGCAGGCAAGAGAATCCATCCTTGCCAGTGTAAAAGAGTATTACGAAGTATATAAGGGCCATAAGGCGCCCTATCAGGAAGGGGAGCGGATTCCGTATGCATCGAGAGTCTATGACAGTGAAGAGATGATGAATCTGGTGGATGCGGCCCTGGAGTTCTGGCTTACTTCCGGACGTTATACGGAGCAGTTTGAACGGGAGTTTGCAGAGTATCTCGGAATCCGGTACTGCTCTCTTGTCAATTCAGGATCGTCTGCCAACCTGCTTGCCTTTATGACATTAACGTCGCCGCTTTTGGGAGAGCGTCAGATCAGGAGGGGAGATGAGGTGATCACAGTGGCGGCAGGCTTCCCCACCACGGTATCGCCGATGATCCAGTATGGGGCGGTGCCGGTATTTGTGGATGTGACGATACCCCAGTACAACATCGATGTGAGTATGCTGGAGAGGGCAGTGTCGGAAAAGACAAAGGCGGTGATGCTGGCGCATACCCTGGGGAATCCCTATGATCTGAAGGAAGTGAAGGCATTCTGTGACCGGCATGGCTTATGGCTGATTGAGGATAACTGTGATGCGCTGGGAAGCGAATATATGCTGGACGGCAGCAGGAAACTGACGGGTACGATAGGGGATATGGGGACGTCCAGTTTTTATCCGCCCCATCACATGACGATGGGAGAGGGAGGCGCAGTCTATACGGACAACCCGCTGCTGCATAAGATTATGAGATCATTCCGGGACTGGGGAAGGGACTGCTCGTGTGTATCGGGACAGGATAACCGGTGCGGTCACAGGTTTGACAGGGAATATAAGGAGCTGCCGAAAGGGTATGACCATAAATATGTGTATTCCCATTTCGGATACAACCTGAAAGCGACAGACCTGCAGGCAGCGATAGGATGTGCGCAGCTAAAGAAGTTCCCGTCTTTTGTAAAAAGGAGGAGGGAGAATTTTGAGAAGCTGTACGGGCTGCTGGAGGATGCAAAGGACAGGCTGATACTGCCGGAGGCGTCGGAGAATGCAAAACCGAGCTGGTTTGGCTTTCTGATGACATGCAGGGAAGGAGTAGAGAGGAGCCGTGTGGTACCGTATATAGAGAGCAGGGGAGTACAGACAAGGATGCTGTTTGCGGGGAACCTGACGAAACATCCGTGCTTTGACCAGATGAGGGAGAAAGGAGAAGGATACCGGATAGTGGGAAACCTGGAGAACACAGACCGGATCATGAATGACAGTTTCTGGATTGGGGTATATCCTGGCATGAGGGATGAAATGATAGAGTATATGGCCAAAACCATCCGGGAAGCGGTAAAGTGCTGACAGGTCTGAAGATAATGAATTTGCAGGAAATATGGTAAAATATAAAGAGGAGGAACAGGGGGACATAAACTGTTTCTCCTTGTATCTTATATTTGGTTTTTAAATCAGAACTGAGGGATCTTTAAATTATAGGTAAAGGACACAGGAAAAAAGATGGATAAGAAAAAGGGATTTATCGTTTATAATTTTGATCAATTTGATATGGAGCATGCCAAATTTTTAAGGGAATGTAAAAATCATTGTCAAAGCCTGACCGTAGCGATACCATCAGATGAATTTTTTCTTCAGGTAACGGGAAAAGAGCCGCAAAAGTCTTTTGATGAAAAGAGAGAAATTCTTTTATATTTAAAATCTGTAGATGAGGTAGTATCTCTTGACGTTAAGAATATGCATATAAAAAACAGCTATCAGGAATTTCGATATGACTTGTTTTTTTATGGCGCTGAATATGGGAGCCGTTTTCAACAGGACAGCGAATATCTGAAGGAGCAGGGAGTGGAGTTGCTTTCTTTGTTACCTGAAAAGCTGGAAAAGCCAACAGGCCGGGACACTCTGCAATTGGTTTTGAAGAATGTCAGTGCAGACAGAAAAATAGTGCTGTTTGGGACCGGGAGTTATTTTGATTATTATATGAAAAATTATGGAGAGCATTATCCTCCCGCTTATGCCATAGATAACTTTTCTGATAAGTGGAATTCTACAAAGGCAGGTATAAATATTGTGAGTCCGGAAACTTTAACAAAAGAGGATCCCAAAAAAGTATTTATTGTGCTGTGCTGTAAAGATCACGCCGGTATTGTGAAGCAAATTAAAAGTATAGGAGAATTTGATTACAGGCCGTTAAGACAGAATCATGAAATCGCACTGTGGGAAGAACATATTGTGATCTTACAGGAAGAAGAAGAATATATGGAACATGCCCATAATATATTGATGAAACTCACAAAAGAGTTTGATCGGGTATGTAGTAAGCTGGGGCTGCGTTATTATGTAATAGGGGGGTCGTTAATTGGTATCATACGGCACCAGGGACTGATACCCTGGGATGATGATGTGGATGTGGCAATGTTCAGGGAAGACTATGAAATATTAAGACAAAAAGCCCCCGAGATATGGCCAAAAGACAGTGCTTTTTTATTTTTAGATTATGACCAGTTCGGAGAAAATGTCTTTTATGATTTTTTTACCAGGTTGATTTATATGGAAGAGGAAATATCAACCCGGTTGTTTAAAAAAGTTTCAGGAAAAGCCAGGGAAGATATTCAGAATAAACTGGCTCTGGATATTTTTGTACTGGAAAATGCCGACAGGAGTAAAATAAAGCATACTATTGTTACAACAATGATAAAGGGATTATATGCCCTTGCCATGGGGCACCGAGGATATGTGGATTATAAAGAATATGCGTTTTTGCCCAAAGCCATGCTTATGATACTGAAAGCAGTACACAAAATAGGGGGGCTGATACCTTTAAATGGGATGTTTTATATTTATGAAAAACTCCGCGGGTATGCAAGAAATAAAGATTGCAGTGAGGTATTTGAATCCAACAATGGAGCAATAAACTATATGCCCTGGAGATATAAGAAAACGATATACGGGCAGGGAAAAAGAATGAAAATGTGTGATTATGATGTAATGGTACCGGAGGATTGTGATGCGCTTTTAAAAGGGAAAGGATATGGGGATTATATGATGTTACCTTCTGTAAACTGCCGGAAACCTTCACACTCGGCAAAAGCGGAAGGTGTTATCTGGTAAAAATATTAGTACTTCCAAATTACTTTTTTATCATGTATAATAATTTCTATATATTGGCTGATATTTATGAATAACGTAAGTATTTGATACTGTTCTCTGTTTCAGGCAAAATGAAAGGATTGGCTAAAGTATGAAGGTAAGAGTAGCAGATTATGTAGTAAAATTTTTGGTTGCGCATGGTGTAACAGACTGCTTTACGGTAGTGGGCGGAGGAGCCATGCATTTGAATGACGCATTTGGCCATACGGAAGGGATGCATTGCATTTACAATCATCATGAGCAGGCATGTGCGATGGCTGCAGAGGGGTATACCCGTCTGGAAAATAAAATTGCAGCCGTATGTGTGACCTCCGGCCCCGGAGGCACCAATGCGATCACTGGTGTGGTAGGCGGATGGCTGGATTCGATTCCGATGTTTATTGTGAGCGGTCAGGTGCGGTATGATACCACTGCCAGATACGCAGAACGTTATACAGAAGGATTATCACTGCGGGCAGTGGGGAACCAGGAATTTGATATTGTGAAATCCGTAGGCTGTATGTGTAAATATGCAGCTATGGTAGAAGATGCATCACAGATCCGGTATATGATGGAAAAAGCATGGCATCTGGCAACCACAGGCAGACCGGGGCCTTCCTGGCTGGATATTCCGGTGGACATTCAGGGAACCATAATCGAGACAGATGAGCTGGAGGGCTATGATCCGGCAGAGGATGACGTATTGCTGCCTCCGGGTGTTCCGGAGGAAAACGCAGGCAAAGTTCTGGCAGAGATCCGAGGGGCCAAACGGCCTGTGATTTATGCAGGATATGGGGTCCGGCTTTCAGGCGGCTTTGAGGTGTTCCGTAGAGTTGTGGACAGGCTTGGCGTACCGGTGGTGACCTATTGGGACAGTGTGGATCTGATTGAGGATGCCCATCCGCTTTATTGCGGACGCGGCGGCGATATGGGAGACAGACCGGGGAATTTTGCAGTACAGAATGCGGATCTGGTGCTTGCAATCGGTACCCGGATCAGTCTCAGACAGGTGGGGTATAACTGGAAAACCTGGGCAAGAGAAGCCAAAGTGATTATGGTGGACATTGACAGGGCAGAGTTTAAAAAGCCTACAATACATGTGGATATGCCCATTTGGGCGGATGCCAGGGATTTTCTGGAAGTGATGGAACGGATCATTCCGGATTCGGAACAGCCGGTATCAGGAGAAGAATGGTGGCGGCAGCAGTGTCTGACATGGAAGCAGAAATATCCGGTTACTCTGGAACGTCACTGGAAGGAAAACGGAAGCACGGCCAATGTATTTGCCTTTGTCAGATATGTGAGTGAAACGCTTCCTGCACACAGTCTGACCGCTGTCAGCAACGGAGCATGCTGCGTGGTGGGGCATCAGGACTGGTGCGTGAAGGAAGGGACCCGTTTTATCATCAACAATGCCATTGCCAGCATGGGATATGGACTGCCTGCAGCAATAGGGCTCTGTATCGCAGGAAAGAGACAGGACGTAATCTGTCTGGAAGGAGACGGCAGTCTGATGATGAATCTGCAGGAGCTGCAGACCGTTGTGACAAATCAGCTTCCGATCAAGCTGTTTCTGATCAACAATGAAGGCTATCACAGCATCCGGCAGACCCAGAACAATCTGTTTAAAGAACACAGCAAAGTGGGAATCGGACCGGAGAGCCATGACTTGTCATTCCCCGATTATGAAAAGATCGCCGCTGCTTTTGGCATCCCTTATTACAGTGCCCACAGCAATGCGGAAATGAAAGAAGCAGTGGAGAAAACCCTGCGGGAGAGCGGGTATGTTATGTGCGAGATATTTACGGATACCGAGCAGGTATGGGAGCCAAAGAGCTCTGCCAGACGTTTGCCGGACGGCAGACTGATCAGCCCTCCGTTGGAAGATCTGGCGCCTTTTCTTGACAGAGAAGAGCTGAAAGCCAATTTATTTATTACGCCGATTGAGGAGTAGGTGCAAGGGATGGATATTTCTTACTTACTGTTTCTGCAGAAAGCAAGAGAGGTATGCGGCGGGGTTTTTGACAATTTTATGCTGCAGGCAACGGCCCTGGGAGAAGGAACTGTAACGTTCCTTCTTTTGGCTGTTATGTATTGGTGCGTGGACAAGCAGATCGGACAGTATATGGGCTTCCATGTAGCGCTGGGGTGCACGTTGAATCAGTTTCTGAAACCGTTGTATCATATAGAACGCCCCTGGCTCAGAGACGAACGGATCCATCCGGTGGAAGCGGCGCTGCCGGGGGCCGGAGGCTATTCGTTTCCCAGCGGTCATACGGCCAGAGCGATGGCAGTCTGGGGCAGTGCAGGCAGCGCAACATGGAAAAAGTCATCCTGGCGGCTGTTCAGTATCATATGCTGGCTGGTCACTGGTTTGGTTATGTTTTCCAGAAATTATCTGGGAGTTCATACCCTGCAGGACGTACTGGCGTCCTTTTTACTGGGCGTTTTGCTTCTCTGGCTGACCGCAAAGCTGCTGATACTGGCGCAAAGGCGTCCTTCCTGGGATATTTTTATTTGTCTGGGCGGCTGTATATTATGTTTTCTGCCCATGCTCAGAATCGGATGTATGTCCAATGCGGGTGCAGGCATGGGGTTTTTTATCGGCTGGTTTGTGGAAAGGCGGTGGATCCGGTTTGAAGTAAATGGGAATTTGTCTGAAAGGCTGACCAGACTGGGTGCGGGAGGTGTGCTGCTGCTCTTTGTATGGAAGGCGGCAGGGCCGGTTCTGACTCTGTTTATGGAGGCCAAATATGCCGGATTTTTCACTTCATGGATTATGGCGGTTTATATTATGGCAGGATATCCCTTTCTATGGGGGATATGGGAACGAACCACAGAAAAATACAGGATACGGACTGCCATCGTCCTGTCCTGTCTGTTCCTGGCAGTTCTGACCGGGGCAGTGGTTCTCTGGCAGGTCAGGAGGAATCTGCAAAATACGGATCAGGCCAAAGTGGTGCAGACAGAACCTGAAATAAGCGGTGCAGAAGCGGACATAGGAGATCCGCAGCAGATCGAAT
Source organism: Lachnospiraceae bacterium (assembly GCA_009774625.1). Taxonomy (GTDB): domain Bacteria; phylum Bacillota; class Clostridia; order Lachnospirales; family Lachnospiraceae; genus VSOB01. The sequence goes on along the minus strand of VSOB01000001.1, from coordinate 93,640 downwards.
CAGAATCATTACAGGTAATAGAGGAGGAAAGACTGCAGATCATTGCCCACAGAGGCTATTCCGATGTATTTCCGGAAAATACACTGGAAGCGTTTGGAGGCGCCATTGACATTGGCGCAGATTATATTGAACTGGATGTACAGAGAACCGGTGACGGTCAGATCGTTGTATTTCATGACGGAGATCTGCTGCGTATCACAGGAGCGGAAGGAAGGATTGCGGATTATTCGTATGAAGAGCTTTTGCAGATGGATGCCGGCAGTTGGTTTTCCGGTTCGTTTGCGGGAGCGCACATTCCCACACTGGAAGAGGCCCTTACGCTGATCGGGGAATCTGATCTGAAGGTGTATCTGGAACTGAAGGACATCGGCCAGGCAGATGAGTTTGTGGAAGCTGTGGTGGAAACGGCAAGGCAATGCGGCATGGAAAACCGGTGTGTGTTTGCGTCCTTTAACTATCAGTATCTGGCACAGATTAAGGAAAGTGACAGCAGCCTGAAAGTTTTGTACAATACCACTTCGGGGAAGCGGACGTTGCCACAGGAGAATCCGGCAGAGTACTATGGCTTGTGGGTACAGTCGGTGACAATAGACACAGTCAGAGCGATTCATGAAGCCGGCAGCAGGGTTTTTGTCTGGACGGCAGATACACCACAGCAGATCAGAAATCTGCAGGCGATGGGGGTTGACGGCATCGTTACCAACAATCCGGGACGGGCCGCGGTTGTAGTGCATCCGGAATACGGATTTCTGACAGAGCGGTTCCAGCGTTCCATTACAATGCCGGGTCTGTATGAACCGGACAAGGCAGAAGAGCGGCTGGAAGATTACGTGGTGCAGGGTCTGACCAAAGCCGGAGACAAACTGATCATATCGGCGTACAGTTATTCCGGGGAACGAAACAGCATTCTCTTTGTCATGGATATAGAAGGGAGGCTTCTTCATATTGTGGATCTGGTATTTCAGGCGCATATGGGAGGGATTGCCTATGATGAAAAAAGAGATCTGCTTTGGGTGACCGGTGCGACAGGTCATGTGTATGCACTTTCTGCTTCGGCCATTCTGGAAAATCAGTATCACGGAGAAATTCTGGCGGATTTCGATGCGGGTCTGGTAAACCATAACGGTGATCATGTGGCTTCGTTTCTGAATCTTTATGGGGATAAGCTGTTTGTTGGCTCTTATGTGGACGGCGGCAACGGGTTATTAAAACGGTATGATATGACACAGTATCAGACACCTGTGGAAGAATTTACGGCCGAGATACCTGAGCGGATTCAGGGAGTGACATGGAAAGAAGATGTATTGGAAGGGAATCATTATATGATGCTGAGTCAGGGATATCAGATTGAGGATTCCCATTTGCTGGTGTTTCTTTACAGAGATGAAATTGACCGGTATGAAGAGCCGTTGCTAAGTGAAATCCTGCCGGAAGGAGTGGAGCAGATTCAGATGACGGCGGATGGTATGTATCTTTTGTTTGAATCGGCGGCAAGACCTTATCGGGCCACAGCAAGGATACCAAACGATCAGATCTGGCTGATCAGGATATAGGCAGAAAGCAGAAAAGATTTTTATTACAATGGAGGCGGAACATGGCAAATCAGGATATCATATCATTTTACCGAAATAAAAAAGTGCTTATTACCGGGCATACAGGATTTAAAGGAAGCTGGATGTGTGCCTTGTTAAAACAGGCCGGAGCAGACGTAACAGGCTATGCTCTGGAAACACCTTCCGGCGCCGGTCTCAGCCCTCAGCCTGTGTCTTTGTTTGAGCTGTGCCAGATAAAAGAGGGGATGCGTTCTGTCATAGGGGATATCCGGGATCTGGAGAGGCTTTTATCAGTCTTTCGGGAGGTCCGGCCTGAAATTGTGATCCATATGGCGGCGCAGCCGATTGTCAGAGAATCCTATGTCCATCCGGTTTATACTTATGATGTCAATGTGATGGGGACCGTTCATGTGCTGGAATGTATCCGATGTACGGACAGTGTGCGGTCTTTTATCAATGTAACGACAGATAAAGTATATAAAAACAGAGAATGGGAATGGGGGTATCGGGAATGTGAGGAACTGAATGGCTTTGATCCCTATTCCAATTCCAAATCCTGTTCGGAGCTGGTGACAGACAGTTATAAAAACGCTTTTTTTTCAGGACAGGATAAAGGAAGCGCTGCTATTTCCACTGCGCGGGCAGGTAATGTGATTGGCGGCGGTGATTTTGCAGCAGACCGGATCATACCGGACTGCGTACGGGCGATGGAAAACGGGACTTCTATTGTTGTCAGGAATCCCCATTCTGTCAGGCCATATCAGCATGTGCTGGAACCTGTGTTTGCTTATCTGATGATTGCAGCAAGGCAATATGAGAATCGGGAATATGAGGGATGCTATAATGTGGGCCCGGAAGAGTCGGACTGTTATACAACGGGAGAACTGACAGATCTGTTCTGCAGGGAATGGGAGAGGCAGTCAGGAAAGAAAGTGACTTGGCTGAACCGGTACGACGGCGGTCCTCATGAAGCCAATTTTCTGAAGTTGGACTGTTCTAAAATAAAGCGTGTATTTGGCTGGAAACCGGTATGGAATCTGGAGCATGCCATGAAGCAGATCGTGGACTGGTCCCTGTGTTATCTGCGGGGCGGGGATACGGCAGAGTGTATGGACAGGCAGATACAGGAATTTACAGGGTGTATCGAGAAACGAATGTAAACAAAAGCAGTAGCGGAGGTTAAGATGAAAGTAGTGATTCTGGCAGGCGGGCTGCCAAGTACGATAGCAGAGGACAAGCAGAGTATTCCCAAGCCGATGGTGGAGATCGGGGAAAATCCGATCCTCTGGCATATTATGAAAAGCTATTCTTTCTATGGATTTCATGAGTTTATTGTATGTGCCGGGTACAAGAAAGAAATGATCAAGGACTATTTTAATGATTTTTATATTTATCAGTCCGATATCACTGTGGACTTAAAAAGCAATACCATAGAAGTGCATCAGAATATATCGGAGGACTGGAAGGTGACGGTGGTAGATACGGGACTGTATGCTTCTACCGGACAGCGTGTCAGTATGATTCAGAAATACATTGACAGTGATGAATTTATTGTCAACTTTGGCGACTGTCTGTCGGATATTGATGTGAACAAACTGGTCGGGGCTTACAGAGAGTCAGGGAAGCTGGGGACAGTGGCACTGGCACATCCGGCAGGCAGAAATAAAATCCTGGACATCGACGCGGAAGGAAATTATCTGGGGCGTTATAAGCATGATTCGGAAGAAAACCAGGCATGGGTCAATGCGGGCACTTATGTATTTCATAAACAGGTATTTCATTATCTGATGGGTAACTATCAGCTTGAGAAACAGCTTCTGGAAACACTGGCAGACAGGAAACAGATCGCTACCTATAAGCACAGAGGGTTCTGGTCTCCAATCGAAACGAAAAGAGATAAGGAGCATATGGAAAATTTATGGAATGCCGGCATAGCGCCGTGGAAAGTCTGGTAGAGGTGGCAATATGAAAACGGTGATACTTGCAGGCGGTATGGGAACCAGATTCAGTGAGGAAACACAGGTTCGGCCCAAACCGATGATCGAGATCGGGAACAAACCGATTCTGTGGCATATTATGAATACGTATTCGGCCTATGGACAGAATGAATTTATTATCTGCTGCGGCTATAAGGGGCATATGATCAAAAACTATTTTGCCCATTATTATATGTATCAGTCAGATGTTACCTTTTTGGTAAGGGAAAAGCTGCGGATGGAGCATAAAAACGCTGCGGAACAGTGGAAGATCACGCTGGCAGATACGGGCCTGCGTACACTGACCGCAGGCAGGATCCTTCAGATCAGGAAGTACATCGGGGATGAGGATATGTTTTTCCTGACGTATGGGGACGGAGTGGCGGATGTGGATGTGAATGCACTGCTTGCATTCCATAAAAATCATGGAAAAATAGCCACGATCTCCACAACCCAGCCCGAAGGAAGGTTCGGTGCAATCAAAATTAAGGAAAGCGGACTGGTGGAAAGTTTTAAGGAAAAGGCAAGGCGGGACCAGTCCTGGGTGAACATCGGATACATGGTTTTTAACCGGCAGATATTTGATTATCTGGGAGACGGGAGTGAAATGCTGGAAGCCTCCCCGTTTGAGCGTCTGGCGGCGGATGGGGAAATGATGGCATACCGGCACGGAGGCTTCTGGTCGCCGATGGATACCATTCGTGACAAGGCATATCTGGAGGATCTTTGGGAGAGGGGAGAAGCACCCTGGAAGGTTTGGTGATTTTCAGATCATGCAGGAGTCGTATGCAGAGGGTTTTGAAGGGAGAACAGGAAAATGGCGGATCAGCAGGTGCGCAGAATCGTGGTGACCGGTCCCACAGGAGCGATCGGAACCGCATTGATACAGATGTGTATAGAAAAAGGAATCGAAGTTCTGGCGATTGTCAGAGAGGGATCCGCAAGAAACAGTCGGATTCCCGCCTCTCCGCTGGTGCGGATGATTGCCTGCAATCTGGACAGGCTGGGAGAACTGGATGGGGAACGGCTGGAAGCACTGGGGACGCAAGTTTCCGGTTATGATGTATTCTATCATTTTGCCTGGGCAGCCACCATCGGAGAAGGCAGAAATGATATGAAGCTGCAGACTGCCAATATTGAATATGCACTGGATGCGGTGGGGCTGGCCGCCCGGCTGGGCTGTCATACTTTTATCGGCGCCGGTTCCCAGGCTGAGTATGGCAGATGCGGTACGAGACTGTCAGATAAGACACCTGCCTTTCCGGAGAACGGATATGGAATGGCAAAACTCTGTGCCGGACAGATGACCAGGTTGGAATGCAGGAAATACGGGCTGCGGCATATCTGGACAAGAATCCTGAGTGTATATGGGCCGGGAGACGGGGAGCAGACAATGATCAGTACAGTAATCCGCCGGCTCCTTTCAGGAGAAATCCCAAAGCTGACGCCGGGCGGTCAGATGTGGGATTATCTGCATTGCAGGGATGCGGCGAGAGCCATGTATTTATTGGCAAAAAAGGGACATGACGGCAGTATTTACTGTATTGGCAGCGGACAGGCCAGGCCGCTGCGGGAATATATTGAGATACTGCGGGACTGCATTGATCCGGCGCTTGCGCTGGCTTTTGGGGCGGTGCCTTATGGTGAACGGCAGGTGATGTACCTGTGTGCGGATATTACCAGACTGACAGACGATACCGGATTTGTACCGGAGATATCATTTGAGGAAGGAATACGGGAAACGATCAGAGTGTATGCTATGGATAAACAGCAAAATAGAAAAAACTGTCAGGGAGTATGACAAAAAGGAATTTAATCGAATGAAAAAATATGAAATAACACCGCAACGTTTATTTGTCAGTATAATGATAATATTGGGAGCATTTGGGATTTTTTGGGTATGTTATACAAGGGGAGCATGTATAAATTTTGTACTTACAGATGCAAGTTTTTATTTTATGGATTTTTTTAACCATGTTTTTTATGTTCAGACGCCGCAAAATGTCTATCATGTTAATTATAATGCCTGCTTTCCTCCATTGGCATATATGTTTTACTGGCTGGTTGCACAAATGCTGCCGGAAAACACAGTTATTATGGATGATTCATCATCATTATCCTCCTATGCTATTTTATTGTTTATTGTTTATAATATAATACTGGGCATATTGTTTTATGACAGTGTCAGGAAGTTTTTAGAGAGCAAGGGGGAGAACAACAGTTTACTGCTGACGTTATTGTTGAGTATATCAAGTGTTTTTGTTTTTACAGTTGTATGGAACGGAAATGCTGCTCTCGTTGCAGGCATCTTATTACTCCGGGCTTTGGAACTGAGAGAACGTAACGACAGATGGAGTCAGGAACTGGCTTTGCTTTTTATAGCATTGGCGGCAGGCATAAAAATATACCCTGCGATTTTTGGAATTTTATATTTGAAAGAGAAAAGATATAAAGAGGCTGGCCGGCTGATATTATATGGGCTGATTTTCTTTTTCATCCCATTTATTTTTTTCGGGGGTATAGATGGATTCATCCAGATGCTTTTAAATCAAAAAGAACTGCATTCCCTGCTTTATTACGGTTGGAGAAATATCCAGGCCACATGGAATAAACTGGACAGCCAGTTTTTACATTTGAATTTGCCGATAATTGGTAAGATTCTGACATGGCTGTATGCGGTAATAGCAATGATTGGTATGTGGATTTTGCAGGATACCTGGAAAAGATTGTTTATGCTGTGCAGTCTTATGGTGATTGTACCGTACTGGTCAGGTTCCTATACAGTTATTTATCTGGTGATTCCGTTGCTTTATTTTTTGTGCGGAGGTCATAGGAAGGGGATAGATTATGTCTATGCAGTTTTGTTTGTGGGGATGTTTTGCTTTTTTGTATGGAATACCCCTGTGATTACCAATATAACAGGAGATTTGTCCTGGGTAGTAAGATATTTGTCTGTTTATAGCATAAGTTTTCTGCTGGTTCTGGAAACGCTCGGGAGCAGCATCCGAATGGTATCTGCCCGGAAAAAATAACAGCTATAGAGGAGAAACTAAAATATGAAAATCATATTATTATCCGGCGGGTCAGGCAAACGGCTCTGGCCTTTGTCCAATGAAGCAAGGTCCAAGCAGTTTTTAAAGGTACTGCAGGATGAGGAAGGCAATTCGGAATCCATGATACAGCGCATCTACCGGCAGATCAGGCAGAGCCGGCCGGATGCGGATGTGCTGATTGCCGCCAGTGAGGCGCAGAGCGATCCGATCAGGCGGCAGATCGGCGCTCAGGCGGAAACGGTGTTCGAGCCGTCCAGGCGGCATACGTATCCGGCCATCCTTTTGGCGGGGGCATATTTGCTGGATAAGAAACAGATCGGGGAGAAGGAAGTAATCGCAGTCCTTCCGGTGGATCCTTATGTGGAACAGGACTATTTTGAAAAGCTGGGTGAGATGGAGCAGGCGCTGGCAGATTCGGGAGCGCAGGTCTGCCTGTTGGGCGTGCGTCCCACATATCCTTCAGAAAAATATGGCTATATGACAGGAGAACCGGTGGAAGGGAAGAACTACTGCCGGGTCACTGCCTACGCGGAAAAACCGGGGCTGGAGACAGCCCGGAGGCTGGTGGAAGAGGGCGGACGCTGGAACGGCGGTGTGTTTGTGATGCGGGCCTGCTTTGTCAGAGAACTGATCGAAAAAGAAATCGGACAGGTTTCCTTTGACCGGCTGTATGAGCAGTATGACCGGCTGCCCTGCAACAGCTTTGATTATGAAGTGAGTGAAAAAAATGCTTCGCTGGTCTATATTCCCTATGAAGGGGAATGGAAGGATATGGGAACCTGGAATACGCTGACCGAGCGGATGGAAAAGCCGGACGGCGGGTTTGTGGTCCGGGGAGAGGCCTGCCGTAACACGCATGTGATCAATGAGCTGGCCATCCCTGTAGTGGCACTGGGCCTTCGGGATATGGTGGTGGTGGCCAGCGCGGACGGGATTCTGGTGAGCGACAAGCATGCCAGTTCTTATATGCAGCGGTATGTGGAGCAGATCGACAACCGTCCCATGTATGAAAAGCGTCAGTGGGGTGAATATAAAGTACTGGACATTGCGCCCTGCAGAGCAGGAAAGGAAAATTCCCTGACCAAGCATTTGCATGTGGAGGCCGGCAGAAGTCTCAGTTATCAGGCGCATGAGCTGAGGGATGAGGTGTGGACGATTATCGACGGGAAAGGTCTGTTTTTGCTGGACGGTGAGATCAGGGAAGCGGTCCGGGGCGATGTGCTGTATATTCCGAAAGGGCATAAGCATGGTATGGCAACCAGGGACGGCGTGGATTTTATAGAAGTGCAGCTTGGCACCGAACTGGTGGAAGAGGACATTGAACGGTTTCCCTGGGACTGGGACGAGTTTCTGACCGGCACGGACAGGGCATAAAGGAGAATTTTTTCTATGGAACAATGCAGTATATGGACTAAGTTTTCTTATATATTTGACAAAAAGCAGAAGCTGAAAGCGGCCCTGCTTTTTCTCGTTATTATCATCGGTGCATTTGTGGAGCTGGTGGGAGTCAGTGCAGTCCTTCCCTTTATCAGCGCTGTGTTAAGTCCGCAGCAGATACTGGACAACCCCTATCTGGGCGGTATTTACAGGCTGTTGGGCTTTACGGACATTTCATCCTACATCGTATTTCTGGGCGGCGGGATTATCGTGATCTATATCGTCAAAAATATTTATGTGTATTATATGCATGGGATGCAGTACCGGTTTACCTATGAAAACCAGCGGCTGCTTTCCTACAAGATGATGGACTGTTATATGCATCAGCCCTATCTGTTCCATGTGCATCATAACAGCGCCGAGCTGAGCCGGAACATCAACGATGATACGGTTTCTTTCTTTGAGGCGGTTCTGGCCGGGCTGCAGCTTGTGTCGGAAGGGGGCGTATGTCTGGCGCTGCTTTTGTTCCTGCTGTGGCAGGACAGTACGGTGACTCTGGGAGTGATCGCTCTGGGCGGGATCTTCGGTCTGGTCTTTCTGAAAGTATTTAAGAAACGGCTGAAAGCGGCAGGAAGGCGGAGCCGGGAGAAGCAGGGCAGCACCAGACAGGCTGTGCTGGAAGCGCTGGGCGGCATCAAGGAGATCAAGGTGCTGAACCGGGAAAGTGTGTTTGTGGAGCATTACAATGAAGAATACAAAGAATATGCGGAAAGCAACCGGAGATTCAAGGTATATGGGATGATTCCCAAGCCGGTGATGGAGACGATTGCCATTTCCGGCCTGCTTTTGATTGTCTGTGTGAAAATATCCTTCGGCGCGGATGCGGCATCTTTTATTCCCACGATCTCCGTGTTTGCAATGGCAGCGTTTCGGATGCTGCCTTCTGCCAACCGTATCGCGGAATATCTGAGCCGGATCATGTTCAGCAAACCGGCCATTGATGCCATTTATCATGATCTGAAAGAGATCGAGGGACTGATGGGAGAGCGCAGAACCAGGGAAACGGCCGGGGAAATGGTATTTGAACGGGAAATCGCAGTCAGAGATATGAGCTTTCATTATCCGGGTACGGAAAAGCAGGTGTTTTCCCATGTATCACTGGTGATTCCGAAAAACAAGTCCATTGCTCTGATCGGGCCGTCCGGACAGGGCAAAACCACATTGGCGGACATCCTTCTGGGCCTGCTGGAACCACAGGAAGGGGCCGTACTGGTGGACGGGGTGGACATCCGATCGGGCCTCCACGCCTGGAACAGGAAGCTGGGTTATATTCCCCAGTCCATTTCCCTGCTGGATGCGTCTATCCGGGAAAATATCCTCTTTGGGGTGGAACAGGAGCAGGTCAATGAAAAAAGGCTGTCAGAAGCGCTGGAGGAAGCTCAGTTAAAGACATTTGTGGATACGTTGGAAGAAGGTCTGGATACGGTGATCGGAGAAGGCGGCGTGCGTCTTTCCGGAGGACAGAGACAGCGGATCGGCATCGCCAGAGCGCTGTATCACAATCCGGAAGTGCTGGTGCTGGACGAAGCCACCTCCGCGCTGGACAACGATACGGAGGCGGCTGTTATGGAAGCCATTGATTATCTGGCAGGGAGCAAAACACTGATTATCATCGCCCACCGGCTGTCTACGATTCAGAACTGTGATCTGGTCTATCGGATTGAAGGAGGGCGAGTGATTTCAGAGCCATAATAAACACAAAGACCGGAAGGATCTGCTGCAGTACTCTGTTGTAGGAATCGTCCCAGTTGACCCAGAATGCCTTGCTGTCCACCAGGCAGTAGGAAGCCAGATTGAGCAGGGCATATCCGGCCCAGAGGAAGTGGAAATAGTCCAGGAAAGGGCCGCGGACGATGGAAAAGACGATCAGCACACCGAAAAAGAGAGCGCTGATGCCCCAGGATGAGGGATAGCGGAACATATTCCGAATCACAAAGTCCACATTGTCGATGATGATATCCGCCTTTTTCAGAAACGCCGCACCCATCAGGCAGCACATGCCAAAGAGCATGACCGCATAGGGAGTACAGAAGCGGGGGAGCCGGTCTGATATCCACAAAAGGATACTGTGGCCCCAGGCAATATAAAAATAAGATGCCGCAATAATCAGCAGGATAAAGAACACGTTTTTGTTGTTGGCAATGGAAGTGAGAGAAGCCTGAGTCACACCTGCATTTAATATGACACGCACATAAAACAGCCACCAAAGCTCTGCCAGAGAAGCAGGCAGAAACAGAAGGGCGAGCTGCCTGCGGGAAAACAGTTCAATACTGCAAAAGCAGATCAGGAAAAAGGCGGCAAAGATGATGCCGTCTTTTCGCAACAGCGCAAGCGCCGTAAAGAAAATGCCGATCAGCAAAAGGCTGTCCCGCCGGTCCTCTTTTTCTGTGCCCCTTCCCGGCAGTACAGTTCCGATCAGGGAAGGCAGAAAGAGAAAGAAAATATAGGTCATACAGTACATATTGGCCAGCACCCAACTGGAGGCTACGAGAAACGACGTGGAGGAAGCCAGCAGCAGGGTAAAGAGCCCGGCATATAAAACGGCCTTTTTGTCCTGCGCAAGGATCTCCAGTGTACATTGCCGCAGCACGCAGAAAAAGGCGGTAAGGATGTTCAGTGTGAGAAATGCCTGTATCTGATAGGCCTGATCCAGTCCCCAGAAGGACATATAGGAATGGACCAGAGGCAGAAACTGACTGATATTGGTCAGAGTGAAGCTGTTTTCGCCTACAATATCCCGGAAATTTCCCAGAATCGTCAGTGTATGGCCGTAGTTGACAAAGTAAAAAAAGGAGTCGTAGCTGACAAAGGAATAGACAAAGCCGCTGGCGGTGAGAAACATAAGCCCCAGGAAAAAAAGAAGGAGATGGGCCGATTCCTGAATGCCCTGCACAGGGGAGAGAGCGGAAACTGTTTTGAAAGCCGGAACATGCTGACGGAGCAGATACAGAGAGGCCAGCAGCAGGCCAATTAAAGCAAGTGTGAGAAAGAGGGTATAGGGAATGCCGGTCAGCAGCAGAAGCATACTGGCAAAGACCCAGAGGCAGATGCCCACAGGCATGGCAAACAGAACCGTCCATCCGGAGGACAGGGAAGTCCTGACAGCCAGCAAAAACAAAAGGCCCATTACAAATAAAAGGCTCAGTGCGGCCAACTGCCGGAGCTGACAGGAAAAGACGCTGTCGAAGGCAACGGATTCGAAATAAGTCCGGTTTAAGAACATACTAAGCAAAAACAGAATGCCGCACAGCGCGGCAAAGATTCCATGAAAGATACAGAGTTTTTTATGCATGTTTTATTCTCCTGTGATTTCCCGATAATAGGCTTCGCTCATAACATACAGCGAATAGTCCGGATTCATGACAAACACCAGACGGGACTGGCCTTTCAGGGAATCCGTATTGATATAAAGCATGGGATAGATTTCTTCTTCAAAGGCCGGGACCAGCGCTTCCGGAACCTGCTCTGTCACATAGTCCATAATGCCGATACAGGTAAAGGGGTGACAGAAATCAAAATCCTCCCGGTGGGCACGCACCGTCTGCCGGGTTTCTTTTGTGATCTCGATCCGGTCATAATCCTCAGAGTAAAGAGAGACAAAGCGTTCATAAAAATCTCCTTCCACATCCAGAGCGACGCTCCGGTGCCGGAGGATGGGAAATAAGATCTCATCCTGAAACATAAAGGCATCCGAATAGGCAAACAGATTGCCGGAAAATGTACCGTAACGGAACGGGCCGTTCACGGTGTCCATATAAAAATCCGGAAACATAACAAGCCCATTGTATATGCTGTTGGCAATACAGGCAAGAAACAGGACGGCAAGGAAGAGGGCGGACACGGCTTTTGGCCGCTTCTTCCACAGAAGCCGGAGTATGAGATAAAACAGAAAGAGGACAAAGGTCCCTGCAAGTGCTTCTTTGAACATATGCGCTCCTATGTGGTATGGATGGTTTTGATTCAGATCTGTCCTGCCAGTATGAGAAGGCGGAAGGCGATCTCATCCGGCAGCCGGTTTCTCAGCCGGTGGGGATAGAAAAATTTACCCAGTCTGCGGGAGCTGTCAAAAAGAGCGAGAAAAGCGGCCCGCCGGGGAGAAACTCTGTCTCCATACAGACGGTGATAGTCCCGGATCCCGTTTACGATATTGCTGCAGTGGCGTTTCCGGTGACGGCTCCAGTCCTGATAGCGGAGCAGGCCGTTGGCGTCGCCGGAGCTGAAAGTGCCTTTGTGACGCCTGTAATAAGCCAGCGGCTTTTTGTCATAAACAAGGGCGCCGTTCATCCCGGCCACCACCCAGGAGATCCAGCAGTCTACGGCCACAGACGGGGTGATTTCCCCCTGATCAAAGGCCAGCTCTTTCAGGAGACGGTTAAATCCCTGCGCCATACCCACGCCGCCCCAGGTGCCGGTCATTATCACCTTTGCCAGATTGACCTGCCGCATCTCTTCCGGGGACACACTGGGTCTGTCGGGCAGAGTATGCTCGATGTGCAGATCTCCGTCACAGACATAATAGTTGTGTACATAAAGGACCGGCACCTTTGGCGGATACTGCTCCATATGAAGCACGGCCCGCTCCACCTTGGCAGGCTCCCATACATCATCCTGATCACAGAACAGGTAAAAATCGGCATCGGGCAGATGGCGGATCAGATAACGGTAGCTCTGGTGGGAACCCTTATTGCCCCAGTCCTGATCGGTATCATTGACAAGGAGTATGCGTTTTCCTTCCGGAAATGATTTCTGATAATGGCGTAAAATTTTCACGCTGTCATCCTTTGAACCGTCGTCCCGGACATACAGATCGATATGGGGCCAGGTCTGAGCGGCAATGCTGTCCAGCATGGCGGGAAGATAGGCCGCTCCGTTGTAGGTGGAGGTGATTAAAACGACTTTTTTCATAGGGTGATGATTCCTGTCTTATAATAATTTTTCCATATAACAGATATCCCGCATCCCGTCGGGGGCAGGATATTGTCTTTTGGTCAGAAAACCGGCTTTTTCATAGGTCTTTCTGGCGGGCAGATTGTCCTGATACACTTCCAGATGCAGGCTGGTAAGGTGCAGCGTTTCTCTGGCAAGACGGCAGAGGAGCAAAAGGGCCTGTGCGCCGCAGCCGCTTCTGCCGGCAGCGGCTTGGTCGATGATAAGCCGCCCAAATTCTGCGGTGTCCCCTGTCACATCATACAGGGCCGCGCCGCCCAGAAAGGTGCCGTCTGCATCACAGACGGCAAACATATAATCGTTTTCACGCCTGAGATAGTTCTGATACCATTCCTGTTGTGATTTAACGGAAATGGGATCGGAATAGAAAAAGCAGCGGCGGTTCTGATCCTGATTGCGCAGCAGACGGTAACGTTCACTGTCCGCAGGAGTCAGAGGACGGAGCAGAAGCGCCGCATCTGTACAGGTAAAGGTATGTTCCATAACAGTCATACAATCCTTTCAGGCGTTTTTCTGATTGGCAGACTGGGCCTGTTCTTTGGCGATCTTGATGACTTCATCACAGATATAGCGTACATCATCATAGGTCAGACGCATATGCATGGGCAGAGAAATCACATGATCGCTGACGTAAGAGGCTCTGGGACAGGTGCCCTGTGCATAGGCGTACATCCGGTACAGAGTGTTGTCTGTATAATGTACTCCCGGATAAATGCCGGCAGAATTGAGAGCCAGAATCATTTCATCCCGGTTGGCTACAAGGATCTGGAACAGGTGGCAGGAGGAAGAGCAGCCCTTTGGTATGGCGATCAGTTCCACCAGCTCCGGGTATTTGCCGAGCTGTTCCCGATACCAGGCATCCAACTGTCTGCGGTAGGCATTGTCCCGGTCCAGATAGCGGAGCTGGACCAGAGCGATGGAAGCGATGATGGAATTGCCGTGGAGCTTTTGCCCGATGTATTCCACATCGTATTTCCATTTATAATTTCCCGCATTGACAGTACGGCTGTAGGTGTCTTTGTTGATGCCAAGCCATCCTTTTTTGCGGGCAATTTCGTCGAACTCTTTTCGTTTGAAGCAGACCATGCCGCTGTCTGCCGTAGGCAGGTTTTTTACGGCCTGATAAGAGTAAATTACCACTTCCGCTTCCTTCCCCGGAATTTCTCCGTACAGGCGGGTTCCCGACATATGGGCCGCATCCAGGATCAGTTTGATACCCGCATCTTCACAGATCGCGGCAATCTCTTCATAGTGTCCGGTATTGCCGCCCATTCCCACATAGATCAGAGCCCTTGTCCGTTCGGTGATGCGTTCCCTGACAGAAGCGGGAGACAGGCAGTTGGTGTCGTCGATGTCTGCAAAGACTGCTTTCAGCCCGGCCAGAGGGATGGCATGGTTGGTGGAGACAAAGGTGAGAGGAGTGGTAATGATTTCATCGCCGTCGGCCCAGCCATAGCCTTCTTTCAGGATTTCCACAGCCAGATTGAGTCCGGCGGTAGCGGAATTCAGGTAATAGGCATGCTCCAGTCCCGTGTAAGCCTTCCAGGCTTCTTCGAACTGTACGGTTTTAAATCCCAGGCCTGTCCAGCCTTTTTCCAGACATTCCCGGATCTCGGCCAGACATTCATCCACTTCAAAAGTGGGGGTAAACAACTGTATTTCTCTTTTCTGATCTTCCATAGGTCATACTCCTCTCCATATCGTATTGCTTTTTGCATCAATTGTTTTATGCAAAACAGATCAATTTATCAACATCCGGTAGATCGTTTCGATGCCGTCCACCATCTCTTCATAAGGAAAACTGCGGGGCGGTACATGGCCAAAGGCATCGTCCCCCTCTTCAATGACCCGCTGCAGACGGTCGGCCAGCGATTTACTGCTGCGGTTTTCAAAAAAGAGACAGTCTCCGTAAACGACTTCTGTCAGAGCGCCGCCAGTGCTGGAAATGATTTTCTTACCCATCTGGCAGGCTTCCAGCGCACTCAGGCCGAATCCTTCCGTGACAGAAGGAACCACCACATAATCGGCCTGCAGGATACAGCGGCACAGATCTTCCCGTTGGAGGGAATCCCGGATCAGTACGGTATCCGCAAGACCATAGCTGTTGATGGAATCTATAAATTTGCGGCGCAGATTGGCCGGTTCCGCTCCCAGAATAAAGCAAAACCGTATATTTCTCAGATCCACGCCCCGTGTCTGGAGCAGGCGGATAGCTTCCTGATAAATATAGATACCTTTTGTCTGTCCCGGCCTGCCATAGTACAGAAAGATACGTTCCTGTCCGCCCAGACCGAAATAGTCCCGCAGATTCAGGGAGGATTTTTCGGCAATGGAAGTATCCATCTCATTGACCGCATTGTAGACACAGACTACATTTTTATTGCTGCCGCAGTATTTCAGGATATCACGGCGGGTTGCCTGAGATACCGCATGGTAGACATCAAAGGGCTGGCGGCAGACAAACTGCTCGTACAGCCAGAAGGCGCTGGCATGGATGAAATCTTCCACCCAGAACCATTTTGGGCCCCGTACTTCATGAACGGTCAGTACGGAAGGCTTATGGTATTTCCGCGCCAGACGGCTGGAAGGAAAGGCCGGGGTGAAGATAGAAGCATGTACCACATCACACCATGCAATATGTTCCCGGATGTCGCGGGCGGGAACCAGCGGATGGCCGAACATGGACTTCCAGGGGAAATAATAGACATCCATGCCCAGCACAGTCTTATGCCCCAGATAGTCATCTCCCACATTTCGGGCAAGAACCCGGATCTCGTGGCCGCGCCGCAAAAGTCCCTGCACCATATCATAAAAAATGCGTTCCCCGCCGCCAACATAAGGATAGAAGTGGGGAAGTACAAAACAGATTTTCATAGTCAAACCACCTTTAACAGTATGCCCAATAACATATAAATGCTACCACACTTTAGAAAATAAAACAATGATAGAGTTTACATGAAATTTGGGATTTGGTATACTGAAAGTATTATTTCACCTGAGCGGATCATTCATGTACGGAGATAAGATACATACCGATGGCTTTGACAAAAAAGAAATCCATACTGGCGGCAGGTTCTTTTTTTGTGGTTATGCTGCTGTATATACTGATACCAAAATATAAAATAGTGGAAAAACTATCGGATCATCAGATCGACAGAAGTTTTTCTTTCGGGCTGCCGGAAGGGCTGTATGACCGGGATATCACACTGGAGCTGCGGACCAATATCCCTTTTGATACGGGACTGGAAATCTATTATACCACGGACGGCAGTATGCCGGATCGGACTTCAAACCGTTACCGGGAACCGCTGGTCTTTACGGCGCAGGAAGGACTGAAAGCCGTGCACCTCAGGGCAGTGGTCTATCAGGGAGAAGAGCTGGCAGGCGGCCCGTATGACGGTACCTGGCTGTTGTCCACGGTACCGGAAAGTCTGGAGGATGTGCTGATCGTGTCCATCGTGTCGGATGAAGACGGCCTGTTTGACCCACAGCGGGGGATCTTATATCCGCCCAAAAGCTATGTCACCACCGACTATGAGGGCGGCTGGGATGAGGTGCATGCCCAGAACTTTGCGCAAAAGGGAGCGGAATGGGTGCGGCCTGCCCGGATCAAGATTTTTGAAGGCAGCGGCAGACTGGTGATCGACCAGGGCTGCGGGCTGAGCATCAGCGGCAATCACGGCTCTATTATGCATTATCCCTTTTCCCTGAACTGTAAGGCCGGTTATTCCTATGACGAAGATCAAAACCGTTATGTCTATGATTTTTTCGGAGAGCGGGAGATCCGGCCAAAAGAAAATTTTTATTATAACAGTATTGCCATGAAGAACAGCGGCAATGATTATTACTGGGGAGATCTGCGGGATGATGTGAAAGGGACCATGCTCCGCAATACGGTAGGTCTGAGAATGGCGGAAGAGATCGGGCTGCTGGCATCCAGACAGAGGATCGCGCTGGTATTTCTGAACGGTGAATTTTATAATCTGGTCTATCTTTCTGCCAATCCCAACGCCAAGACGATTTCCGCGAAAACAGGGCTGAAGGATGATTATATCATTTTTCAGAAAGGCGGAGAGCGGCAGGCTTTTACGTATTTTAAGCTGAAACGGCTGTACCATTCCTTCCCAGGCATCGAAGAGTCCCGTATCTTTGAAAGCTGGCAGACCTTTGAGCGGCGGGTGGATATGGAAGAGCTGTTCCGTTATTATGCCTTTGAATGCATTGTCGGCAACGGAGACTGGCCCCATAATAATTATGAGCTTTGGCGTTATATCGGGAATGTACAGGAGGGAAATCCCTATTCCGACGGGAAATACCGGCATTTTGTATTTGATCTGGACTGCATGTACGATCTGCAGGCGTGGCTGGAGGATCCGTGGGTGGCCTTGTTTGAAAACCCGGACGGGGACAACTGCCTTTTGGTTACGCTGCTGCAGATCGACGAATACCGCTGCAGATTTGTCAATACGGTGCTGGATCAGTTAAACAGCCAGACCTTCTCGGAAGCGCATATTCTGGACATTATAGAGGAAGAAAATGCAAAGTTTTCTCCCTGGTTTACCTGGATACATGGCGAAGAGGCCGAGAAGGGCCGGGAGGAAAATGTCGCGCTGTTGAAAGAAAAGGTGCTTGGCAGAAGAGCGCAGGTGATGGCCTATCTGGAGCGGTATTTTCAGGTCAGAAGCCCGTATTTTCTGCAGGTGCTTCCCGCGGAGCATGGTATCCTGCATGTGAACAGTCTGTATCTGGAAAATGAATCCTACAGCGGTACATATGATGCGGCGTATCCGGTGAAAATAGAATATATGGACGCAGAAGGAGACGGGTATGCCCTGGCAGGCTGGCTGATCAATGGAGAAATGACAGGCGTCACAAAAGGGACTGAGGAAGCCGCGGCCAATACCAACCCCAACACCGAAGGGACAGAGCTCTATATAAAAAAAGAAATGATTCAGGACGGCACGGTTACGGTGGAGCCGGTACTGATACGGAAAAAGGAGTAAGGACAGGCAAGTGAAAAAGATACTGGCATATTGGAAACAGCAGAACAACATCAAAAAAACAGCGGATATAGCAGGACTGATTCTGATTCTGGCCGGAATTTGCGTCAGCATCCATATGAACTGTGTGGGAAGATCCCTCTGGCTGGACGAGGCTATGCTGGCGTATTCTTTCAGCAGGCGTTCTCTGTTTGGACTGACAAATGGTGTGTTTGAGTGGGATCAGAGTGCGCCGGTGCTTTACCTGTATCTGGTCAAGCTACTGACTCTTGTATTTGGCAATACGGAATTTGTGCTGCGCAGTTTTTCGATTTTTGCCTATGCGGCAGTGCTGTTTTTAAGCGGGTATACGGCAAAGCGGCTGCTTGGCATAAAATATCCCATCCTGGCCAGTGCGTTTCTGGCAAATATGAATTTTATCCTCAAATATTCCAATGAGTTTAAACAGTACCTGTCAGAAGGGATCTGGGTACTGCTGGTACTGATACTGTATTATTTTTATAAGGAAAAAGGGCTGACCTGGTGGAAAATGGCGGCAGGATTTATGATTTTTATCTGGGGCGCCAATCCCGCCTGCTTTTTTATCGGCGGCGTCCTGCTGTATGAATTTGCGGGAGGCCTGATCAAAAAGGACAGGCTCCGGGTGAGAAACAGCATCCTGACGGGAATCGGCGTGGGCGTGAGCTTTGTGGTGTATTATATTTACTGGCTGCGGGGCATTGCCCTCAGCGGCAGTATGCAGAGCTATTGGGAAAACGCCAGCTTTCCGCTGTTCCCCAGGAGCATTGAAGATCTGCAGATGGCCAGGGCGATGGTATATGAGATTTTCATTACCTTCCGGGAAGCCAGAATCTTTATGGCAGCGCTGGTGCTTGCCGCCTTTCTGCTGGGCATATTCTGGGAACGGAACCGGTATTGTATCGTGATCTTTCTGGGCTTTCTGGTTTCTCTTTTTGCATCCAGTATCCATATGTTTCCCATTGCGGACCGGCTGTGGTGCTTTTCCTTTCCCATCTTTGTCATACTGGCTTTTTATGCCATCGACAAGATGGCGGTAAGCAGCAGGAAAGCGGAGCTGGTGGCAGTTTTTCTGATGTTTACGCTGATGCTGACCAACAATGGCATTATGGTCTATAAAAACGGGGAACATGTTTTTCAGAAAGGAGAAGAAGCCAATCCTGCCATAGCCTATCTGCAGGAGCATGTATCGGAAGGGGAAATGGTATATGTATACTATCAGAGCATACCGGTTACCAAGTATAAGATCGGCTATGAGACAGAGCGGATCGGCCATGTGAACCAGGACAATATTATATGGGCAACCGATACATTGGATAAGGAAGAGGCACAGGGAGATATTGAACGGGTGCTGCAGGAAGAGAAATGCTATATTCTGGCATCCCATGCGCCGGCGGAACGGATTGAACCGCTGCTTTCGGCGGCGGCAGCGCAGGGCAGTCTGGAAATCGTACAGAATCTGTATGAAACCCCTCTGTATTTCTATGCGGCTTCTCCCGGCGACAGGAAGGGACGGGCCAGGTATGAACTGATTTCCCAGGAAGAAGAGGGAGACACCTGCTATGTGACGATCCGTGTGGAAAATATCGGGGCAGCCTATATCAATACGGACTACGAGGACGTGAAGGTGGCATGCCGGGATCGGGAGGACATCGGTACGAATCTGTGGGGCAATCTGGAGCCGGGCGCTTATTTTGATATGCCGCTGCAGTTTGACTGGAAGGGAGACACCGAGGTTTTTCTTCAGCTCAGAGACGGGGAGAAGTACTGGTACGAAGAGCTGGGCTGTGAGCCGATCAGGATTACAAAGGGAGAATAAAGATGGTATTTACGTCGTATCAGTTTTTTCTGTTTCTGCCGGCAGTACTGTTTTTGTATTTTATCATACCGAGAGGCTTGCGTCTGCACTGGCTGTTGCTTGTCAGCATGCTGTTTTATACCTGCTTCCACCCCGTTTATCTGCTGGTTCTTTCAGCGGTCACGGGAATCTCCTGGTATGCAGGGCTTTTGCTGGACCGCTTTGATCCGGCAGAGGTGAAAGCCAGACTGATATTCCGGTCGGGTGTGCTGCTGAGCCTTTTGTTTCTGGTGGTGTTTAAATATACCGGATTTATTCTGGAAAATCTGCGGTTCCTGACAGAGAGGCTGTTATCCCGGCCGGTCAGTTTGGCTTTTTCCCTGGTGATGCCGGTGGGGATTTCCTATTATACCTTTCAGGTCATCAGCTATCTGGCGGATGTCCGCAGAGGTAAAACAGGGGCGGAAAAGAATATTCTGTGTTATGCCCTGTATGTATCATTTTTTCCGAAGATCATTTCCGGGCCGATTGAGCGGGGAGAAGGGTTTCTGGCACAGATCAGAGACTGCCGGAACTGGAATCTCTGGAACGGGACGAGGGTAAGGGACGGCTTGGTGCTGATGATATGGGGCTATTTTCAAAAGCTGGTCATTGCGGACCGTCTGGCTATCCTGACCGGCGAAGTGTTCGGGGACTACAGAGGATATGGCTCTGTAGAGCTGTTTTTGGCCGCCGCCGCTTTTTATATACAGCTGTATGCTGATTTTAACGGCTATACCGATATTGCCAGAGGCGTGGCAAAGGCGATGGGATTTACTCTGACGGAAAATTTCCGGGCGCCGTTTTTTGCCAAAAGTATTCGGGAATATTGGAAACGGTGGCATATTTCTCTGAGTACATGGCTGCAGGACTATATTTATATTCCCCTGGGAGGCAATCGGAAAGGCACTCTGCGTAAATACGGTAATCTGATGGTCACTTTTCTGGTCAGCGGCTTCTGGCATGGGGCGGCGTGGAATTATGTATTCTGGGCCCTTCTGCACTGTGTGTATGAGGTGGCGGAGGCTGTGACGGCGCCGGCGGCGGAGCGGCTCCATCAAAGGCTGCATACCCGCACGGAGTCTTTCAGCTATCGGATGCTGCGCACCGTAAAGTGCTGGCTGCTGGTCTGTTTTGCTTATATTTTTTTCAAAGTACCTACGGCGGCAGACGGCCTGCGGTATCTCTGGCGGATGGCGACAAAGTGGAATCCCTGGACGCTGTTTGACGGCAGTCTGTTTACGCTGGGTATCTCGGAAAAATATGCCCATGTCCTGTGGATTGCCATAGCGCTGCTGCTGCTGACAGACTGGCTGAAGGAGAAAAAGAGCATGGAAATCGATGTCTGGCTGGCAGAGCAGTGTATCTGGTTTCGCTGGCTGGTGATGCTGGGCGGTATTATGGCGGTGGTCATATTCGGCGCTTATGGGCCTGCCTATGATGCGGAAAATTTTATCTATTTTCAGTTTTGACGTAAAAGCCCGGTTTGAAAGGCGGAGGATCCTATGAGTGATAAAAAAGTGTGGAAACTGGGAAAGGGCATAGGAAAAGCCGTGCAGGCTCTTCTGTTTCTGCTGCTTCTGTTTTGTCTGCTTTGGAAGGCGGAGCAGATTCTGAAACTGGATATGGGACATCGGGGCACCGACAATGTGAACGGTTTCTATGCGGAGCCGGAAAACAGTATAGAGGTGCTCTTTATCGGCTCCAGTACGATGTTTTGCACGGCGGACCCTCTGGTGCTGTATGAAGAGTACGGAATCACATCCTATGACTTCGGCAGCTCTGCCCAGCCCTTTGAGCTGAGTCTTTTGTATATGCAGGAAGCGCTGAAAACCCAGAAACCCAAAGTGATTATGCTGGAAGTGCTTTCCATCGGCAATGAGCTGGATACAAACAAAGCGGACAATCTGAACTATGGCCTGACGGATCTGCCTTTTTCCAAAGAAAAGGCAGCGGGTATATATGATATGTTCCGTCAGGACAAGGGGGCCGGGCTTTCTTATCTGATTCCTATGGTACAGTATAAGGACAGATGGCAGGAACTGACCAGAGAAGATTTTACGGACAAGGAGAGCGGTTACGATCCGCGTAATTATACCAAAGGCGCTTATACGCCGGATCTGGTTGCCGCCTCTCCGCTGGATTTTTCTTCTTATTATGAAGAGGAGCCGTTTGCCATACCGGAGCGGAATCTGGAAATCTTTGACCGTATGGTAAAGCTCTGTGAAGAAAATGACATTGCGCTGGTGTTGTTCAAGTCTCCCAATGTGGGATGGAACATCGGACAGACGAAGGCGGTACAGGCACTGTGTGAGGAATATGATCTGCCGTTTATTGATTTCTTTTCCCTGATGGAAGAGCTGGGCATCGACCCGGCTGCGGATTTTCGGGACAACAGCCATCTGAACCGTTATGGTTCCCGGAAGGCTTCTGTGTATCTGGGAGAATATCTGACGCAGCGGTATGATCTGGGGAATTATCTGGCCACAGATTCCATAAATTCCTGGGATATTGCACTGGAAAACCGGGCCCATGACCGGGCCAATGAACAGGTGGGCAATATGCAGGGGCTGCCGGACTATATGGGGGCGCTTCCTTATGAAGGGCATACCATCGCTTTTTCCGCAACGGGAAATACGGAGAATATGGCGGGATTTTTACAGGAGCTGGCTGCGGCCTTCGGAGTGGATCAGGAAGAGATTTTAAAAGGCGGCTCTTTTGTGGTCAGAGACGGACAGTGTATCAGCGGTTTGGTGGGTACCTCTGATTCCTCCTGGCGCTGGGAGGAGGGCTTTGATTCGTTTTTGCTGACCGGATACAGCATTACGTATAACCGGGAAATGTATCAACTGGTGGACAACGGCATCACCATACTGGTCTATGACCATACATGGGAACGTCTGGTGGATGTGGCAGGATTTGATGCGTATGATCCTTCCTACAGTATCCGGCCGGAGTGATGGCGGCGGTATGTGACGACAGGAGACTGACAGGCGGGGACGACTATGGCAGAAGAAAGAATACGGATTTTGCATGTGCTGGGCCGGCTGGACCGGGGCGGCGCAGAAACGATGATAATGAATCTCTACCGCCATATAGACAGGGAGCGGATTCAGTTTGATTTTGTAATTCATACAGAGGAAACCTGCGATTATACAAAAGAGATTCTCGCTCTGGGAGGCAGGATCTATTCCATGCTGCCGTTTCAGACGTCTACGGCGCTGGGATATCAGCGGCGCTGGCGGGATTTTTTCAGGGCGCATCCGGTATATACGATCGTACACGGACATATGCGCAGTACGGCGTCGCTGTATCTGCACGAGGCAAAGCGGGCCGGCTGTCTGACCATCGTACACAGCCACAACACTTCCTCCGGCAGAGGCTTTTCCGCTTTGGTAAAAAATATTTTGCAGTTTCCCCTGCGGTATCAGGCAGATTACCTCTTTGCCTGTTCCCGTCAGGCAGGGATCTGGCTTTATGGTGAGCGGGCCTGCAGACGGGGGAATTTCCGTATCCTGAAAAACGGTATTGAGACAGAGGCTTTCCGGTTTGATGGCGGGGCGCGGGAAGCAAAGCGCAGGGAGCTTTTGCCGGAGGCAGAAAGAAGCGGAAAATGGCCTGTGTTTCTCCATATCGGACGGTTGGAGACGCAGAAAAACCACAGATTTCTGCTGGAGATTATGAAGGAGATCGTAAAACGCTGCCCGGATGCCCGGCTCTGGCTGTGCGGCGCAGGTCCGTTAAAGGAAGCGCTGCAGACACAGGCAAGGGCTATGGGGCTGAAGGAGCAGGTCCGCTTTCTGGGGGTTCGGACAGATGTTTCCGCACTGATGCAGGCGGCGGATGTTATGGTATTTCCTTCTTTGTTTGAGGGGCTTCCGGTGACGCTTGTGGAAGCACAGGCCGCGGGCCTGCCTGTGTTGATGTCGGATACAGTGACAGAAGAAGTGATTCTGACGGATCTGGTACAGTCTCTGCCATTGTCTGTACCGGCGGCGCACTGGGCGCAGAAAGCCTGTGAGATGGCGGCCGGCAGCAGGGAAACGGCGCGGGCGGACTATGTGGAGTGTGTGAGCAGGAACGGTTATGATGCAGCGGCAAATGCGGCGGCGCTGAGCCGGTTTTATCTGCAAAGGCAATAAAAAACCGAAGAAGGAACGGATATGAAGAAGAGAAAAAAGATGGCTGCGCTGTTCGGGGCGGCTTTGTTGCTCTGCGCATATATGGGACTGCGTCTTTGGTGGGACCAGAGGCAGCCGGTAGAGGTTTCGGATATTGTCTTTGTGATTGACGGGGGCGGAGCGGGTAGAGAACTGAAACTGTGGCACAATTATTACAATAACAAAGAATATTTGTTTCTGCCTGCATTCTGCAGCCCCCAGGCAGGGGCACAGATCATGGCAGGCGGACGGCGGGAAGCGGTCTGGGACGGCAATAAGCTGGGCAGCGGAGAAAAAACAGGGGCTTTGACAGACGGAGAACATCTCCTGCAGGCGGGAAACGAGGAATTTACCGTGGTGGTCATGCATTCCTCCAAAGTGCCGGCCCTCTTTATTACCACAAGCTCCGGCAGTCTGACATATATTGAGGAGAGCAAAGGGAACGGAGAGCCGGGACTGTATGAAATGGTAGCTGCGGACGGGACTGTCATCGGAGCAGGACAGATCAAAAAGCTGAAATCCAGAGGCAACGCCACATTTCTGGAAGATAAAAAACCCTATCAGATGACGCTGGAGGAGAGAGCTGATCTGCTGGGCAGAGGAGAACAGGAAAACTATATCCTGCTGGCCAACAGGCAGGATCAGTCTCTGCTGCGGGACAGGATCATGTATGATATGGCTATGGAAATGGGACTGGCCTATTCCCCGGCCAGCACCTGGGTGGATCTTTATGTCAATCAGGAATACAGAGGATCTTATCAGATTTCGGAAAAGGTGGAAACCGGACCGGGAAGGATCGATATTGATGTGGAAACGGCCAGTACGCAGACCGGTTTTCTGGTGACGCTGGAATATCCCTATGAGGACAGGCTGGCAGAAGCCGCTCATTATTTTACCACCCAAAACGACCAGAATGTGGTGATCAAACGACCGTCCAACCCTACAGAGGCTCAGATTACCTATATCAGCGAAACCTTTCAGCAGATGGAGGACGCCATCCGGACCGGGCGTCTGGAAGATTTTCCCATAGATCTGACCAGTTTTGCCAGAAAATATCTGATCGAAGAGATCGGAAAGAATTTGGATGCCATGTATTCCAGTCAGTATTTTTACCGGGACGCCGCAGATACGGACGGGAAGGAAGAGATGCTGTATGCAGGGCCGGTATGGGATTATGACAAAACATTGGGCAATCCTCTGATTGAGCATACCAGACCGGTGGATTTTCAGGAACCGAGAGGGATTTTTGCCGCTTCCCTGCGGGAGGATGCCTCCTGGTGGTATGATCTGTATCAGGTCCCTGCTTTTCGGGAAACGGTGGTCGCGGAATATAAAAATACGGCGCTTCCTGTCATTGACGAAATGTTAAATGGACAGATCGACAGCTATCGGGACGAGATATGGGACAGCGCCTGTATGGACTATATGCGTTGGGATACTTTTGAGGATTTTAAAAACGAAGAAGAGCTGGAGTTTGCAGCAGAGTACCAGGCTGAGATCGACAACATCAAAACCTTTCTGACACTTCGCAAAGAGTTTTTGAATGACATCTGGCTGGAAGGCCGCATCTATGACCAGATCATTTTTGATCCGGGAGAGGGAACCATGTATGTGACCAGAGTGGATGCGGTGGAAGGCAGGACGCTTATCCCGCCCAGAAAGCCCAGGCTGGAAGGCTATGTGTTTGATCATTGGGTGCGTGAGGACACAGGAGAGATTTATGACTTTACCCAGGTTTATGACGGGGTTCCGTTTACACTGAAGGCTGTGTATCAGAAGGAAGAGCAGGAGAAGGAATGAAAACAGACGAAAGAAATACACAGAAGGTTTCGTCCCGGGCGATCCGGAATAATATGTTCTGGAATGTGGCCGGTTCGGTGGGATTTATCGGGGCGCAGTGGCTGATGACGATACTCATTGTCCGGCTGGCAGGCTATACAGAGGCGGGTTATCTGTCCCTGGGGCTGTCGCTGACTAATGTGTTTACGAATATTGCTTATTTCTGTATCCGGAATTATCAGGTTTCCGATGCGTCGGACCGGTACAGTGCGGACATTTATGTGACACACAGAATGCTGGCGTCACTGGCGGCCTTTTTACTGTATGCACTGTTTGTACTGTGCAACGGTTATTCCGTGTATGTAACGGTATTTCTATTGGTTTTTATGCTGTACCGGCTGCATGAAGCTGTGGTGGATGTTTTTCACGGCATCGATCAGAGAGCATGGCATCTGGATGTGGCAGGACAGTCCTTTCTGATGCGGGGGATTTTGACGCTGGCCGCTTTTTTCCTGGCGGAAAAGCTGACGGGCAATCTGATCCTGACCTCGCTTCTGATGGTGGTATTTGCTTATGGGATTATCCTTGTATTCGATCTGCCCAAAGCCCGAAGCTATCAGGCTTTTTCGCCGCGGTTTGACACAAGGGCGCTCCGGTCGCTGACAGGTGAATGCTTTCCGTTGTTTCTGTATGCCCTCTGCCTGAATGCGGTGGTTCCTGTTACCAGATATGTCCTGGAAAAGCTGGCCGGAAGTGAAGTGCTGGGATATTACAGCTCGGTGGCCATACCCGCCTCTGTGATCCAGTTGTTATCTTCTTATATTTTTACCACATTTACGGGGTTGTTTGCTGAGTATGCGGCGAAGGGGGAACGGAAGCATTTTCAGGCGCTGTTTGGGAAGCTGGCGGCAGGTGTGAGCGGGCTGGTGGTACTCTCGCTGGCAGGCTGTATGCTGCTGGGGGAATGGGCGCTGGTGCTGCTTTTTACGGAAAGCATCCGTCCTTATACCTACCTGCTGATGCCTACGGTACTGTGCTGCGGCGTCATTGCGCTGATCTGGTTTGTGGGGACGGTGCTGACCGTACTGCGGGACAGGATGGGACTTTTGATGGGAGCCGCTGCAGGAACGGTCACTGCAGGGCTTGTGTCCTGGCCCTGTATCAGGGCCTTTGGTGTGGATGGGGTCAATATAGCCCTGTTTCTTTCCAGTGCGGTAACCCTTGTGCTGTTTTTATACCGTTATATCGTCTGCATGAAACGATGGGGCAGGTAGGCATATCGCATATCCGCGCCCCGATTTCTATGATGCAAAATTACTATTCCGTATTCTGTTTCGGCGCTGTCTCTTCTGTCTCTTTCTGAAGATTTTTATATCTGTCTGCCGTTCTCTGAAGCTGGTATTCAAAATCCCGCCTGTTATTTTCGCTCATATTGCTCAGGATCAGTCCGGCAAAGAAGGACTGGAGTGCGGCCAGTGTGACAAAGCCGCATACCACCAGTGTGGGGATCTGCAGAACCAGATGGGTTTCCAGAAACCGGATAAATACCGGAATGAAGAAACCGATGGCCAGCATCATCAGACCGGCGGCAATCAGGGAGAAAAAAGCCAGAGGCTTGTAGGTTTTGAACAGGCGCAGGATCATTTTCAGCACTTTAAATCCGTCGGAATAAGTGTTCAGCTTGGAAACACTGCCTTGGGGTCTGTCGCGGTAGTCCACGATTACATTTTCGATCTGCATATGGTTGTATACGGCATGAATGGTCATTTCCGTTTCGATTTCAAAGCCCTGTGACAGGACAGGGAAGGTCTTGACAAAGGAATAGCCAAAGGCCCGGTAGCCGGTCATAATGTCCTTGATGTCGGAACCGAACAGATGATTGATGCTGCCTTTTACCAGGCTGTTGCCAAAATTGTGAAAAGGTCTTTTGTTTTCTGAAAAGTAAGTGGAGGAAAGCCGGTCCCCCACCACCATATCCGCATGGTGTTCCAGTACGCATTTTGCCATTTCTGCGGCATGTTCCAGCGGATAGGTATCGTCCCCGTCGATGAGAATGTAACAGCTTGCGTCAATTTCGCGGAACATACGCCGGATGACGTTGCCCTTTCCCTGCTGGTATTCTTTTCTGACCACAGCGCCGGCACGGGCGGCGATTTTGGCCGTGTCGTCGGTGGAGTTGTTGTCATATACATAGATCACAGCCTCCGGCAGGGCGGTTCTGGCATCGTTGACCACCTTTTCAATGGTGGGCGCTTCGTTGTAGCAGGGAATCAGAACTGCAATCTTATCTAACATCGTCGGTTTCCTTTCTGGCAATCTTAAAAAGTCTGTCAATCGGGAGCCGGGGAAGCCATTTGTCCGGCACCAGAGTATAAAGCAAAAGCAGCAGGGCGGTCAGGATAGAAACCCAGGCTGACAGGGTATAGCCGGCCGGGATATGATAATCCAGCGTAACCGTATGGATTTTGCCGTCGCCGGAAAGAAGCACACGGATCCGGTTATTGTCCCCCTCTTTCAGAGAAACGGCATTGCCGTTTTCATCTGTGGCCCGGTAGTCTTTATAATAGATCACGGGCACTTCAATGTACTGTCCTTCGGAAAGGCAGGCATATTGTATGGTGGTGGTGACGCCTGTCCGTCTGATCTTTTTCAGGCTGATCTGATTCATATCCGACAGAGTATGCTCTGTGGTAATGTCTGCATCAATGGTATGTCTTGGACGCCATTCAAAAGGATAGATGACAGTGTTGGCGCCGCTGGGGATGCCTACCAGTTTGCTGACATGCCCATTGGTATAGTCCTGTTCGGCGGAATAGGCAAAATCCTCGCTTTTAAACCGGACGGCGGACAGCATACAAAGGCCTGCAAGCGCCACAAACAGAATGCGGCTGTAGCGTTTGAGCATTTTGGAACGGAAGCAGCAGATGCTGCCGGTGACGGCGAACAACAGACTGGCCGGTCCCAGCAGACGCCAGGCAAACTGTATCTTATTGAATAAAATATCCAGAAGCGGAATGGCCATCATCTTCCAGCCGGGGAAGAAGCTCAGCATCATAAAAGTCATAAAAGCTCCCAGCAGGAACAGACAGCGGACGTAGGTTTCTTTTTTTCCGTTCTTTTTTTCCAGCACAACAAAGGAAAATGCAATGACTGCGCAAATGGCAAGGGGAATGCCGAAGGTAAGGGAATAATAGTCTCCTGCGGTCTGCAGACCGAACAGCCCGGACAGATTCATGGTGTACTCCTGATAGGAACCCAGATCCAGGGCATCCATCCACAGATCTTCATTTTGGTAGAAATCCAGGAATGGCACCAGAAAACCGAGGTTGAGAAGCAGACTGGCAAGGACGGCTTTGCCCATTTCGATCAGGCGTCTGTCCGTCAAAAGTTCCCTCATATATAGTATGCTGAATATGGCGCAAAAGGTACCGGCCAGTGTTACGCTTAAGATGTGGCTCTGAAGCAGACCGGTCATGCCCAGAACCAGATACCCCCATTTTTTCCGTTCTCCGATCAGGATGTGATACAGACCGGCAAATACAAGGGGAAAGAAGGTCATGGCGAGAAATTCTCCCACCGCGCCCCGCGCATAGATATTGGTAAAGCGGTATGGGCAGCAGGTGTAGAGCAGGGAAGCTAACAGAGCTGCCTTTCTGCTGCCACCGATTTCCTTAGTGCAGTGATAGGTCAGCGCTGCTGTGGCGATATTACATACGACGATCAGAAACTTGAAGCTGTCAGCCATAGACACTCCCTGCATCCGGAGATATGCAGGCAGGTACAGGAACAGATTGGGATACATGGCGTTTAAGTATCCGTTTCCGTGCAGCGCTTCCGGATAGATCACCACGGGAAACTGGCCGGAAAGCAGTCCGTCTTTGATGCCCTCAATACGGATCAGATGATAACACAGGTCCACGGCCCAGGAAAGCCCTGTATTCAGATAGGGAAGGGAGGCAAACAGACCGATGCCTGCCAGGGTCAGAATGACATAATCGTCCCGCAGGCTATGTCCGGCTTTTGCACGGAACAGGCAGAACAAACCTGAGCCGGCTGTCAGCAGCAGAAACAGGACAATCAGAAACGTGGTATCTGTATAGAACCGGTCTTTGGGAATCAGAGTCACACTCTGAATCAGCACGTAGCTCGTACCGCCGTAGAGAATCTCGAACCGGAAATCCAGAGAGGAACGTTCCAGTTCAAAATCATATTCTTTGTAAGTCACTTCCGGGTCCAGTGTCCAGGCATCCAGTTCGGCGCCGTTGTCATAGACGGTCAGCTCGTTGTCCTCCCCGTCGGTGTGGTAGGCAATGCCGATGGTATATTCTCCTGGGTCCAGCAGATACCCGGAGCTGGCCAGCATCGTTCCGGAATACTGGCTGTCCGGAGTCAGTCCGATGGCGGCGCCGTCCTCGTAACCGGACAGCCGGTTCATATCAACGGCGTCAATGGTAACAGGGGTGCGGCTTTCATCGCTCATCAGCAGAAAAAAGATCACAGCCAGTATGCCCATCAGGCAGGGGATTGCCTGTTTGATTCGTTTCATTATCATAATTAAGCGTCCTCGTTTGTTTTTTCGAATTTGCGGCACATAAAAAAGAGAAGAAGGCCAAACAGTAAACATACAGTATAATATGGAAGATAGCAGGTTTCATCCACTGCATCGATATAAGTGTAGATCATTGCAGGAGTCAGCTTTTCTTCCTGCGAACCATTATAATAGAAGGTGCCCGCTTCCTGGGGGCCGATGACGGGGCTGCCGGAATAGAGTGCCAGAGAGGCTTCGTCATATTCATGGGCCTGCATATGCCAGTGATAGGTCCGCTCCGGGTCCAGCTCTGTTTCCAGAGGAAAATGAACCCACCGGTAATTCATCACATCTCCGGACTCAAGTGTGACGGCGCAGATGTCGGTTCCCGTATCGTCGGACAAAGTCAGATCTACGGTGCCTTCTCTGGCCTGCCCGCTGATCAGAAACCGGAAGGAGATGCCAGTGAGATGTCGGCGGGAGGGGGTAAATTCTCCGGTGAGAACAGAGCCGTCCGACAGGTTCAGATTGGGAAAGATGCCCCGTTCCAGAGAAGCGCTTTCATAGGAAGTGTGTCCAAGCAGTCCCAGGGGCCATATGGAAAGACATAACAGCACTACCAGGACCGCGATCATACAGGGATAGAAAGAAAACAGTTTTTTACAGGTTTCTCTTGTCATAAGATTCATCCTTTATACGTATTTGACGCCGCAGCTTTCCGGGGCTGCGGGTTCTCTTTATTATCATACATTTTACAATAGGTGTCAATGAAGGAAAAAACAGGAATAAAGTTTCTCAACATTCTGTCTCATTTCTTGTATTAAAAGAGGGAGTATGTTAAAATATATTTATTTAGCGAGGTAGACCATGACAGAGAAGAGAAGATGGAAGGAAATGGATATGCTGCGGGGGATGGCGATTTTGATGGTGCTCCTGTATCATTCCATTCTTGTCTTTCCGGTGAACCTTCACGAGATCATGTGGTGCAGAATGCTTCATACCTTTTTATGGACGGTGCAGATGCCGCTGTTTTTTCTGGTGTCCGGGTTTTGTTATTCTTTCCGCGGCAGTTACCGGGAGTATGTGGTCAGGAAATGCAGACGTATTCTGATTCCGCATCTGGTATTTTCCGCACTGGATATTCTGCCCAGGCTGATTCCCAATCCGTTTGTCCATGAGCAGATGGACCTGCAGGAGGCAGTGACCGATCTGGTGTTGTATGGAGGCAGTGACTGGTTTTTGTGGACGCTTTTTGTGATTGTTCTGTTGTTCCCGGCGCTGGAGCGGCTTCTGACGGGCAGAAATGCTCTGCGCAGGGCGGGCATTTTCCTGGTCGTTCTGTTGTTTTTGGCCAAGCCGTATATAACGGATTTATTCCTTATGAATATGGTATCTCAGTATCTGTGGTATTTCTTTTTGGGGTATGGGCTGCGCAGAAAGGCGGACCATGTTTTTCCAAAACTGAAAAGGCCCGGTTTCCTGTTGCCCGCGCTGGCTTCCATGCTGCTTTTCTTTGCAGGGTTTGTGGTATGGAACGAAGAGGTATGGGGCGGCGCCCGGCTGTTGGAAGTAGTATGCGTATTGAGCAGCTTTCTATTCTTTTTTGCCCTGTCCGGATGCTGCGGCAGGCGCTTGTCCGGCTTTTTGACAGACTGCGGCACCTGGTCCCTGCAGATGTATCTTTTGGATGCTTATGCCCTTGTCCTGACGCGTACCCTTCTGGTATCCGTGCTGGGGCTGCAGATACCGGCCTTTATCATTCTCGGTAATTTTCTGGCGGACACCGTGCTGGTACTGCTGATTTCAAAATATATCTTAACAAAAGCAAAGGTGTTCAGGATATTCTGCGGAATACCTGAAAAAGGATAGCGATGCTGTTTAATTCCTACATTTTTATTCTGTTGTTTCTGCCGCTTTCTCTGACAGGCTATTTTGTCTGTAATGCAAAGGGAAAATACGAATGGGGCAAGGCCTGGCTGACAGCCATGTCGCTTTGGTTTTATGCCTGGTTCTATGTGAAGTATGTGCTGATTATAGCAGGCAGTATACTTGGAAACTATGCCTTGTACAGGCTGCTGCTGGGCCGCAGAGGAAGGGAAGCGGGACGCAGGGGAGATCTGTATCTGACCGCGGCAGGTGCGGGCGCCAATTTGGGTGTACTGTTTTATTATAAATATTATGACTTTTTTGTGGAGAACATCAATGCGCTGTGCCATACACAGTTTACACTGCAGAGAGTACTGCTTCCTCTGGGGATCAGCTTTTTCACTTTTCAGCAGATCGGGTTTCTGGTGGATACCTACCAGGGCAGGACAAAGAACTATCCGTTTATGGAGTATGCTCTGTTTGTAACCTTTTTTCCTCAGTTGATCGCAGGGCCGATTGTCACCTATGATGAAATGATCGATCAGTTTGCCGATCCGCAGAGAAAGAAATGGGATGCTCAGTGGATGAGTAAGGGACTGTATGCATTTGTCTGCGGTTTGGCTAAAAAGGTGCTGATTGCGGATATTTTCGGGAAGGCAGTTGCCTGGGGATACGGCAATCCGGAAGCGCTCAGCGGCCTGACAGCTCTGTGGCTGATCGCTTCCTATTCCATACAGTTATATTTTGATTTCAGCGGTTACTGTGATATGGCCAGAGGGATCGGACTGATGTTCCGGATTGAGCTGCCGGTGAATTTTTTCTCTCCTTATAAGGCGCATCATCTGATAGAGTTCTGGAAACGGTGGCATATGACACTGACCCGTTTTTTTACCAGGTATCTGTACATTCCGCTGGGCGGCAGCCGGAAAGGGACTGTCCGGACTTGTGTCAATATTATGATCGTCTATTTTCTCAGCGGCCTGTGGCATGGCGCCGGATGGACTTTTTTGTTCTGGGGCGTGATGCACGGACTGATTTATGTTCTGACCAAACTGCTTCTGCCTGTAGTGGAACGGGTGCCGAAGGCACTGGGACGGCTGCTGAATCTGATTCTGATACAGGTTCTGTGGGTGTTTTTCAGGGCGGAAACAATGGGACAGGCATGGCAGGTACTGGCAAAGGCCGTATCGGGCGGTTATGCACTGGCCGGTGTACCGGAAGGTTTTGCAGAGCAGTTTCGGACGCCGGAGTTTTTCTATTGTCTGAAAGTACTGCATCTGGATACTCTGCCCTATGGCATATATTTTCTGATGCTGGCTTATATGGCAGCCGCATGGCTGCTGATTCTGTGCTGCAGAAACGTAAAAGAAAGACTTGAGGATTTCAGGCCCACAATGGCCAATTCTCTGTGCACGGCAGTGCTGTTTTTATGGTCTCTTGTCTCTCTGTCGGAGGTCAGCACATTTTTGTACTTTAATTTTTAACAGTTTATGAAAAAGCAAAGGATAAAAGAGTTATGGGATACAATAGATGGCTTGCACAAACCTGCATCATCATTTTTGTCGGCATGGCCGGTTCCGTTCTGCTGGTGGTAACAGTGGATCCGTTTTTTCATTATCATGCGCCTCTTCGGCGTTTTCCCTATCAGATTGACAATCAGCTCAGCCAGAATCCGGGTATGGCAAGGCATATGGAGTATGACAGTGTTTTGCTGGGTTCTTCCATGACCGTGAATTTTGAAACCGACTGGTTTGCCCAGAAAATGGGGCTGCAGGTATTGAAACTTTCCTATAACGGAGCTTACCCGAAGGATATCAGCAACATAATGGAAAGAGTGGACCTGAGGGACGGAGAGCTGAGGAAGGTCTTTCTCGGTGTGGATCTGGCTTTGTATACAGGCGGTATCAATGAGACAAGGTATCCTGTGCCTGACTATCTGTACAACACTTCTCTGGCGGATGATGTCCAGTACTGGTTTAATAAGGGCGTTCTGCTTGACTATATTTTAAAGCCTCTGATTGAGCAGGAACCAACAGCGCTGAGCAGTGTGTATGCTTCGGAGGAGTTTCTCAGAGAATGCTACGGCCCGGATTATGTGCTGGCCAATTATACGATACCGGAGAAAAACGATGCTTGGTTTCCGGAGGATATGTTCATCGAAGATCTGGAGGCCAATCTGCAGGTCAATATCCTGCCGGTGATCGAATCTCACCCGGAAACTCAGTTTGTTGTTTTTTTCCCGCCTTACAGCGTGCTTTACTGGTATGAATATGTGCAGAACAATCAATTGGATGCTGTCATGTATGAATATCAGTATTTTATGGAAAAACTGTTGGTATACGATAATGTGGAGCTGTATTTCTTTCCGGGAATCGAGGAGATCGTCTGCGATCTGGGTTTTTATGCGGACAGCATGCACTATAACCAGAGTGTGAACCGGTTTATGACGCTTTGCTTTGCCAACGAAATGTGCCGGATCAGTGAAGAAAACTACAAAGAAGAGTTACAGCGGATGAAAAGCATGATAGAAACTTATGACTATGATGCACTTTTTGCTGCGGGAGGAAGATAAGATGTGGTTACATTTGGGACTTCTGGCAGTCTGTACATGGATTCTGCCTTTTTGTATGGGGCTTCTGCCGGTTCGCTATATGAAAGATGAACATCGGTCCCTGGGAATGATCTGGCTGTCTGGATGGATGATGATGTTTGCCGTATTTCAGCTTCTGGCAGTCCCGTTTATTGTGCTGGAAGCCTCTTTTATGCTGGCGGTGCAGAGCTATACGATCGTGATCGGTATTCTGGCAGTGGTGTTTCTGCTGTTGGGGCATGGCAGTATTCCTGCCTGTCTGCGCAAGATCAGAGAGCACAGGCCGGAAAAGGAGCAGATTCCGATTATGGCCATTGTGCTGCTTCTGATCGGTGTACAGCTTTTCTTTGCGTTTCATATGCAGTATCTGGACGGGGATGACTCTTTTTTTGTTGCCACCTCGCTGACCAGCCAGCATACGGACACCATGTATCGGTTTACTCCTTATTATGGTGCGGACGGTCCGCTGGACATCCGGCATGCGCTTTCCACAGAGCCGATCTTTATGGCATGGCTTTCGGAAGTGACAGGCATTCATGTGACGATCATCTGTCACAGCTATATCAGCATATTGTTTCTGGCGCTGATGTTCTGTATTTATGTACAGGCGGGAAATCAGTTGTTTCCGCTGCAGAGAAAGAGTAAGTGGCTGTTCCTGCTGTTCGTGAATCTGTGGTATCTGTTCGGCAATGTTTCCATCTATACGGCAGAGAGCTTTGCCTATACCAGAACCTGGCAGGGCAAGGCCATGTTCCCGAACCTGATGATTCCCACCCTGTTTCTCTGGCTTTTGTTTATGGCCAAAGATGAGATGGATGTGGGAGAATGGGGAATGCTCTTTATTATCGTGTTGTGTACCACTTTTACCACCAGTACGGGTATCTTTACAGTACCGATTCTGCTGGGGCTGGCTTCCATTCTGATGGCCATAGAAAAAAAGAGAATCCTGCTGGTTTTTCAGACGGCGGCCTGTCTTTTACCCTGTATTTTTTTCGGTCTGCTGTATCTGTTCCTGCAATAGAGCCAGAGTAGCATCCGGTGGAAAGAAGGGGAAAAGGAGAAAGGAATTTCATGGGAGAGATCATCAGAACGACCCTTACCATTTATCAGGACTATGGCGGCGACAGCACCATGACGGTGATCGTGGCCGCGGCCATTTTGTATCTTTGGGTTACAGAAGAAAAAAAGGAGATCAAGATGCTGTTTGTGCATCTGACGGCGGGGATTCTGGCGTTGTTTTTCTTTCCGCTGTTTGCCTATGCCGCCATGCATTTTTTTCTGGATTCTCAGGTTTACTACAGACTGCTCTGGCTGGTCCCTATGGGGATGACGGTATCCTATGCGCTGGCAAGAGCGGTCAGCAAGATTGAGACAAGGAGAAAGCGGATCGTGATCAGTACGGTATTTGCTTTGCTGCTGATGCAGAGCGGCAGTCTGGTCTACCGAAATCCGATGGTGACAAAAGCGGAAAACCTGTATCATCTGCCCCAGTCGGTGATCGCGGCAGCGGATGTGATGCATGTGGAGGGCCGGGATGTGAAAGCGGTGGTGCCGGGGGAAATGCTGCAGTTTATCCGTCAGTATGATGCCAGTATCCAACTGGCATATGGCCGGGACGCTCTGGTGGACGGATGGAGCAACAATCCGCTGTACGAAGCGATGGAAGCCAATCCGGTCCGGTCTTATGCCATTACCGATTATGCCAAGCAGCAGGGCGTGGAATATATTGTGCTTCGGGCGGGAACGCCTATTGCAGGCAGTAAGCCCATTGGGAAATATGAGTTCAGTTACCTGACAACTATAGAGAATTATGACATTTATATTTACGACAGAGCAGAATTTGCAGAGGAAAAAAAGAAAGAATATGAGTCCCTGACAGATTCGGGCAGGGTGGAAAATTATCTGTATACAGGGAAACAGGAGGACCAAAATGAAGGAATTTGATGCATCTAAGGTATATCTGATTACAGGCGGGGCAGGCTTTATCGGGTTTCATCTGTCCAGGCGGCTGCTGGAGGAAGGCGCGAAAGTCATTGGCTTTGACAATCTGAATGATTATTATGAAGTATCGCTGAAAGAAGCCAGGCTGGAGATTCTGCGGGGCTATTCCGGCTATACATTTGTGAAGGGAGATCTGGCGGATCAGGCGGCGGTTTTCTCCGTTTTTGAAACATTCAGGCCGCAGGTGGCTGTCAATCTGGGCGCTCAGGCAGGAGTCCGCTACAGCATTGACAATCCGGACGCCTATGTATCTTCCAATCTGGTGGGATTTTTCAATATTCTGGAGGCATGCAGAAAGTATGGGATCTGGCATCTGGTGTTTGCTTCCTCCAGTTCCGTTTACGGCGGCAACGAAAAGGTGCCGTTTTCTGTGGATGACAAGGTGGACGGCCCGGTGAGTCTGTATGCGGCAACGAAGAAATCCAATGAGCTGATGGCCCATGCTTACAGCAAGCTGTATGATTATCCGGTGACCGGTCTGCGGTTTTTTACTGTGTACGGGCCTATGGGCAGACCGGATATGGCATATTTTAAATTCGCAAAGAAAATTATGAACGGCGAACCGATTCAGATCTACAACAACGGAGATATGATGCGGGATTTCACATATATTGATGATATTGTGGACGGGGTATACAATATTCTGTGCAATCCGCCCCGGAAAAATGAAAAGGGAGTGGCTTATAAGATTTATAACATTGGCAATAACAAGCCGGTGAAGCTGATGGATTTTATTGCCGCGCTGGAACAGTGCCTGGGCAGAGAGGCCGTGAAAGAGTATTATCCCATGCAGCCGGGAGATGTGTATCAGACTTATGCGGATGTATCGGAGCTGATGAAGGATTTCGGATTTCGTCCGGATACCACCATCGAAGAAGGGCTGTCTGCATTTGTGGAATGGTTCCGGGACTATTATGGCTGTGGGCAGGATAAATAAATGAAAAAAAGAAGGCGTCGTTATGCGATGCTTATGCTTTCCGCATTGCTGCTTTGTCTGGGGGTGTCGGTTTACGGAGAACGGGCGGTAGGAGAAACCGGCGCACCAGGCGTGAGGCAGTGGAAGGAAGAGGACGGGGAAATCTATGTATCGGTGCCCCTTTCCCATTACAGGCATAAGATAATCCGCTTATGGTGGAATGAAAATGAACAAAAATACTATCTGTTTCTGCCGTCTTTCTGGCGGGAGGAAGATAAGCTGAAGCTGTGGGCCGGCGGAGGCGGCAGGATGTCACTGGACGGTGCGGTCCTGTCCGGCGGCAGGATGCAGGTGTGTGTGGGACTGCACACATTGGAGGCGGATGGGGAAACCTACTTGCTGGAAGTGATGGCTTCCCGTAATGTACCGGCACTGTTTATTGAAATGGAAGAGGAAAAGCTGGAAAGTCTGGGAAAGGAGCCTTATGAGCAGCAGTATGGGGCGCAGGCCATGCTTGTAAACCCGGAAGGATATGCGGAAACAGAAGCAAAGATAGAGGGGCTGCGGGTCAGAGGCAATACTTCCGCCGACTGGGTGAAAAAGCCATATCAGATGACGATGCATCAGGCTACGGACTTTCTCGGTATGGGAGGGGCCGTCAAATGGAATCTGCTCAGTAACTGGTCGGATAAAACGCTGCTGCGTAATAAGATTACCTATGATATGGCGGCGCAGGCGGGGATGCCCTATTCCCCGGAGAGCGGATTTGTGGATTTGTATCTCAACGGGTCTTACGAAGGATGCTATCAGCTCTGTGAAAAGGTGGAGATCGGGCCGGGCAGAGTGGATATCCGCAATCTGGAAGAATATACTCTGTATGAGCCGACGGAGGAAGAGGCAGATCCGGCAGGAGGGGCAGATGCGGTCAGAGAGGAGCCTGAGCAGTATGGGGTGCGGTTTCTGGAAAACGGCATCAGCCTGCGGGGATATGAGACGCAGACAGGGACAGAGGATATTACCGGCGGTTATCTGCTGGAAATTGAGCGGCCCTCCCGTATCTATGCCAGCGCCAGTTTTTTTATTACCAGAGGAGGGCAGCCTGTTACTATAAAACGTCCAAAATATGCGGATTATGCCCAGGCGGAGTACATCGCCGGCCTCTGGCAGACGTTTGAAGATGCCCTGTATGCCGAAGACGGAGTGAATCCGGGTACCGGACTTAAATATACGGCATACATCGATCTGGAGAGCTTTGTGAAAAAGTATCTGGTGGAGGAGATTGTGCGCAATTATGACGCATCCTCCACCAGCCAGTATTTTTATAAGGATATGGATGCTGCGGATGAAAAACTGTATGCGGGGCCGGTCTGGGACTATGATATGAGTCTGGGCAATCCGATTATGAATCCACGGACCAATCAGCATTATATCAGCAGCGTCAGTCCCTACGGCCTGTTTGCCGCACTTCCGATGGACCCGTTTTCCATCTGGTATCATATGTATGAGAAGGAAGAGTTCAGAAAAGAGACGGAGCAGACCTATGAAGCGGTTTTTCTCCCGATCCTGCAGGGACTGGAAGAGGGTGGCGTGGATGCCCTGGCCAGGGAGCTTGCGCCCAGTGCGATGATGGACGGTGTCAGGTGGGGGCGCAATAAAGGGACGGATCCTGACGGCAGAGCGGCGGATTATCAGGAAAGTATCCGGGAGCTGACAGATTTTATCCGACTCAGAGAAGGCTATCTGACCGGACTCTGGGTAGAGGGCAGAGAATCGAAAAAGGTATATCTGGACGGCGGGGACGGTGATCTGTATATTTCCTATGTGGAAGGACTGGTGGGAGATGTGCTGGAGGTGCCGCTGGCGCCGGAAAAGGAAGGCTATACCTTTGTCAGATGGCTCAACGGATATACGAAGGAGCCGTATGCGTTCGGAACGCCTTATGACGGCAGTGATCTGTATTTTGTGGCGGAGTATCGGAGCGATACAGACGGCAGTATACTGATTGCCGGAGAGTGATTGGGAGGCAGAATATGATTCTTTTCTTGTGTATCCTCAGCCTGTTTCTATGGGCCTATCTGATACAGAAGGCGGTGCCGGGCATCGGGCTGACCAGGCTGGCAGTGTTTACACTGTGCGGTTTTTTCTTTCTGTATACGGTGGTCAGCGCAGGCTTTTTCTGGGCAGACAGGTTTCAATTTATTCCGGTGCTGCTTGTGTGCATCGGGCTGGAAGCCCTGGTATCGGCAGGGCTGGTTTTTCATGCATATGGGCGGATGGAGAAGGGCGCCGGTACCCGCGCAGGTTTCAATGCCCTGGCAAAGTGCCTGGACATAAGAGTATCCTGTGATGTGCGCAGGTATCTGATTCCGCTGGTAATCAGCCTGCTGGCGCTGCCTTTTACCTGGGAAAAATTTGAACTGTACAGTATGGGGCAGGATCAGGGTACCTATCAGGTAAAGGCACTGGCCCTGATGGCATATGATACACACAATTATATGGAAATGGAGGAATTTACCAGACTTGAGACGCCAGAGGCGCGGCAGAGCTATCTGGATTTTGTCTATGGACAGAACAATCTCTATCTGCCCAGAGTCATCGAGGAAACGGACAGGGATGCGGCAAACTTTGACAGAATCGTGGGGACCATACATGGTCTGCCCACATATTCGGCGCTGCTGGCGTTGTGGGGGCTGTTGTTCGGGTATCCCCGGATGATCGGTGTGCAGACGCTGTTGTATCTGTGCCTTATATTTCTGATGTATTTTCTGACAGAGAATATGAGTGTGGGACGAAAGCTGTCCTGCCTTGTGACCGCGCTTGCCGCCTTTAGTCCCATCGTGGTATGGGGTTCCAAATCCTCGCTGACAGAGCTGGGGCTGGCGGTGATCTTTGGGGTCTTTTTATATTTTCTGACCCTGGGCGGCCGCTCTGCGTATCTGGCCGGTCTGCCGCTGGTGGTATTTGCCTTTTTCCATATCAGCATCTATGTGTTTATGCCTGTATTGGTCATTACGTTGTTTGTACTGTATCTTCTGGACGGTAACCGGGGCTGGCTGATTTCCGTTCTGGTCACGCTGTGGGGATATCTGCTCAGCGCTTTCTGGTCCTTTTCCATTGCGCCCTATTATTCCTATGGGAATTACAGTGTTCTGTGGAAACTGACCCGGAATCTGATCCATGAAAATAATATCAAAGCAGTGATCGTAGCGTTGTGCGTTGTATTGTCTGTGCTGGCTCTGTTTCTGATGAGCAGTGGAGGAAAGCGGCTTGCCGCAGAGCTCAGAAACAAAATGGGGCAAAACCGTCTGTGGGGAAATCTCCTGTGCTGGGGCGTCCGCCTGGGGCTAATGGGTTCCGCTTTGTTTTTTCTATACAAAGGAGTCATCCGGGCAGAATATCTCAGGTACTGCCAATATCTGCAGATCAGCACCTATATTTATATGACCGGACTTTTGCTGATTCCTTTTCTTTATGGGTATCTGCTGCTGCGGCCCCGCGCTGCATGGAAAAATCCCGGACTGTCGGCTCTGTCCCTGTTGTTTTTCTATTGTGTGATTGCCTATTCCATGTTTATGAGACTGGAAGTATTGTTCTATTATTATTATGCCAGATATGTAACCATCTTTCTGCCGGTGGTCTTTCTGCTGGCAGGCATACTGCTGGAAGAGGCGGATCGTAGGGGGAAGATCAGCCTCTGCGTCCTGGGCGTGGCGCTTCTTTCCTTCCTCCCCTATGATCTGGGCCTGATCACCCAGAAAGATCATACACGATGCGAGTGGGAAGTGCTGGGAGACATCTGCGAGGACATCACTTGTGAGGATGCGTTTCTGGTAGGACCGGATGAACAGCAGATCGTATTTATCTTTCCGGTCAAGCTGCTGACCGGATGTGATGTCTATTATGTGGAGGAAAACCTGAGAGAGCAGGCACAGTGGCTTCTTAAGCAGTACCGGAATGTATATTATCTGGATTATGACGGGGAACTGGAACGAAAGATGGAAGAGGACGGCAGTTGGCAGGATGCTCCGCTAAGTGTAGAAAAAGTGTATACCAACTGG
Source organism: Lachnospiraceae bacterium (assembly GCA_009774625.1). Lineage (GTDB taxonomy): Bacteria > Bacillota > Clostridia > Lachnospirales > Lachnospiraceae > VSOB01. Next base: position 51,921 of record VSOB01000001.1, on the reverse strand, counting down.
AATCATCTGAGTCATCTGGATTATTTCAATATTACCAATCCGCTGACACCGATTCCGCTGAACTATGTGGAATATCGCCTGAAGCTGTCCATGCATGAGATCAGCCTGACCGGCTGACAGGAGGATAGGAATGAAACTGATTATACAGATACCCTGCCTGAATGAGGCGGAAACTCTGGAAATTGCCCTGAATGATCTGCCGCGGCACATTGACGGAATCGATGAGATAGAATATCTGATTATCAATGACGGCAGCCGGGACAATACAGTGGAGGTGGCGAGAAGATGGGGCGTGCATCATATCGTCAGCTTTCCGAGAAACAAGGGGCTGGCCAGAGGGTTTATGGCCGGACTGGATGCGGCGCTGCGTCAGGGGGCGGATATTATTGTCAATACAGATGCGGACAATCAATACTGCGGTGCGGACATTGAAAAACTGATCCGCCCTATTCTGGACGGAGAGGCCGAGGTGGTGATCGGGGCGCGTCCCATTGACGATACGGCACATTTTTCGCCCCTGAAAAAAAAGCTGCAGCATTTGGGCAGTTTTGTTGTCAGAAAAGCATCCAAAACAGACATTCCCGATGCGCCCAGCGGCTTTCGGGCTTATAGCGCAGATGCGGCCATGCACATGAATGTAATCAATGAATACACCTATACGCTGGAAACCATCGTGCAGGCAGGCCGGAACCGGATGGCGATTACATCGGTGCCCATCCGCACCAACCCGGAGCTGCGCAGTTCCAGACTGTTTTCCAGTATGGCAGCCTATGTGAAGCGTTCCATGCTGACCATACTGCGGGCGTTTATGATGTACAAGCCCATGCTCTGCTTTACGCTGGTGGGTGCGGTGCCCTTCCTGATCGGCCTTGGCATCGGCATCCGTTTTCTGGGCTTTTATTTTACCACCGGCGGATCCGGTCATATACAGTCATTGATTCTGGCATGTACCCTGATGATTCTGGGATTTATGACCTTTATCATCGGTCTGCAGGCGGATGTGATCGCGGCCAACCGGAAGATACTGGAGGATGTCCAGTATCATCTGCGGAGACTGGAATATGATATCCTCCGGGAGCGGGACGAAGCCGGAGAACAGGGTAAAAACAGGGATAATAATACGGAACAGAACAGCAAAAGAAAAACATCTGACTAAAAGCAGATGTTTTCTATCATATCCCGGTACTTTTCGGCTATGATGTGATAGTCAAACCGGGCGGCCGTTTCCAGAGAGGCCTGGGACAGCTTGCGGGCAAGCCGGGGCTGGGAAATCAGACGGTTGATCAGAGCGGCCAACTGCTTTTCATTGCGCTCCTGGGCCAGCAGCCCGTTTTCACCGTCCCGGATGATGTCGGTAATGCCGCCGGACTGACTGGCGATCACAGGCAGTCCGGATGCCATTGCTTCCAGAATGACCAGCCCGAAGCCTTCCACATCGCCGCCTTTGGCGGTGACGGAGGGAGCGGCAAAGAAATCGGCAGAGGCATAGATCGAACGTAGCTGAGTATGGGGTTTGGGACCAAGAAAGCGCACTCTGTGTTCCAGATGCAGCTCTTTCACCAGCGCTTTGCAGGAGGCTTCCAGCGGGCCGCTTCCGGCAATGACCAGCAGGGCGTCCACATATTGCATGGCCCGGATCAGGTAGACGGTGCCTTTCTTTTCGGCCAGACGGCCCACGAAGAGCACCACTTTTTTCTCTCCCTGGGAAAAATAATCCTCTTTCCGGTTGGCGGGAGTGAAATATGCGGTGTTGCATCCCATGGGGATTATGGAAGCGTTCTGAAAGTGATAGGTTTTCTCCAGAATCTGCTGGAGGTGCTTTGACACTACGGTAACCGCGGAGGCTTTTTTCAGACAGTGTTGTTTCAGGCGGCGAAACGGCGCCTGGTTCAGCTCCGCCACATCTGCGCCGTGTCCGGTTACGAGAAAGGGCTTTTTGCAGAAAGCGCTCAGGATTCCCTGAGGTATCAGCCAGTGGGCGTGGATCAGATCGAACTCTTTTTCATATTTCCGCAGATTCCGGTACTGGGCCAGCAGCAGAAAGGGGACCAGAAAAATCCGGATTTTCTTTTCTTTGATACGGGGAACGATCGCACCGGGATAACAGAGACTTTCCCATGCATGGACAGGAAAATAATGGTAACGGATCACGGAAATCCCTTCCAGTGTTTCCTTTTCTGCCGCACCTGTGGCGGCGGGTACCAGAACCGTAACGTCGTAAAAGCGGCTCAGGCCAATGCAATAGTCCAGAATAAATCGGGGTTCCGTATCCTGTTCCCAGCGGGGGAAGGTGGATGCGGTGACCAGTATTTTCTTTTTTTTCATGATGCTTTTGCCTCCTTGCATAGTATTATAATAAAAAGTAAAAATGCAGTAAACGTAAAAAGCACATTCTGTATTAATTTTTCCGAAGAAAGGAATTGTATGTACTTAGGAATCATTCTTCATTTATGCAGCAAACTGTCGTTTGTGGTGGGAAGCTATACGATGCACTTTTTTCTGGGGCGTTATCTGCCGGAGGCAGAGTATGGCGTGGTGGGAACCATTATTACCATCATGAATTTTGAATATATCTTTTTTACAGACGGTGTCAGACAGGGGATGGCAAAGGCCATTTCCATGAACCAATACGAAGAAAGAGATCTGATCCGGACCGGACTGCTGTTTCAGACAGCCATTGTATTGCTTTTTTTCGGCGGCACCTATCTGGGCGCTCCGTTGATCGGAAATATGCTGGGAGATGCTTCGCTTATCCCTTACATCCGTAATCTGGCATTTCTGCTGCCCTTTACCGGACTTTATTCTCTGATGCTGGGTATTTTAAACGGTCATAAAGCGTTTCGGGCAGAGGCGGGAACCGGGATCGTCTATCCGATTCTGAAACTGAGCGTGATTCCGGCCGTGCTGTTTGTCTTTGAGGATGCGATTCTGGCAACGCAGATGGGCTTTTTGTTTGCGGCAGTGGTGATTTCTCTGTTTTCGATGTTCCGTGTGGGACAGATCCGTCCTGCATTTCACAGCGCTTCCTCCAGAATGCCCAAAGGGGAATATGCCAGGACTGCTGCCAGCTATCTGCTGCTGTTCGGGGCGTCCACCTTTATGATGAATCTGGATACGCTGATTTTGAAACGGGTATCCGGAGACAATGAGATCGTTGGCTATTACACGGGGGTGGCTAATTTTGCCAAAATTCCCTATTACCTTCTGACTGCATTTTATACGGTGGTGCTCCCGGTCATTACCGGAAGCTATATTCAGGGCAGAATAGGGGAGGCAAGAGAGAAAATCGCAGATGTGATCAGTCTGGTGCTGGGCTTTATACTGCCTGTTGTGGCAGTGGTTTCAGCCGCTTCCGGACATATTCTGGGGCTTTTCTACCGGCCCAGCTATCGCAGAGGCGAAAATGCTCTGGCGCTGCTGATCTTTGCCATCGCGTTTCTGGGCATGACGCTGATCTTTTCCATGATTCTTTCGGCTGCCGATCAGAAAAAGCTGCTGGCGGGTCTTTCTATTGGTATGCTGGCAGTGCAGGCCGTGCTGTGTGTGATTTTGACGAAGCAGTATTCCCTTACGGGAACGGCGGCAGCCACATGGATCGCCGCCGGAGGCGGAATGCTCGTTTCCGGTGTATGTGTGGTGCGCATCTTCGGCACTTTCTGGCAAAAAAAACATACGCTGCTGCTTGCCGGCAATGCGGCAGCGTATGTGAGTTTGCTGATATTTTTCCGCAAAGTGCAGATCGGTAATTTTTTTGTACTGGCCGGACTGTGCGGGGTCTTTTATCTGATATTGGCCGGCGCAGCCGCATGGAAGCTGGATTTGCCTGGAAGGATCAGGAGCCGATAAAGTCAGCGATCCTTCTGGCTATGATTTTGCGCCCTTCTGCGTTCAGGTGTGCTTTGTCCTCTTCCAGATAAGCCTCATAATTATCCTCATTGATGGTTCCCAGATAATGGTCGATAAAGGAAACGGCAGTAGCCGTTGCAATGTTTTTATAGGCGATCATATAAGCTGCCAGTGTGCCCTGTCCCAGATTCAGAATGCTGCCGGGCTGGATTTCTCCGTTTTCATCCTGCACACAGGCAAAATAAGGAGAGGATACGATCACACGAATGTGGGGATAGGTTTGCTGGATCAGATTAACAGACTGCCAGAGACAGCCGCAGCAGGAGGCTGCTATGGTATCGTCATAAGGGCCGACCAGAAGCCGCTTATCCTCATAATCATGATAATCATACATTATGGTAATCACATCCACCTGACTCATATCCAGCGTTTTCAGCATATCCACGATTTCTGCCGCATCCTCATCCCCCTCCCAGGAACGGGCATTGTCCTCCAGCAGGGTAAAATCCTGTGCCGTAATACAGTAAACCATCCAGTACAGACTGAATACATCCGCCTGATAGGATTCGTCGTAGGTTGCATTTTTTACAGAAAGATAGGTATTTTTCAGGCTGGCATCATATACCTTTCCGCCGGTCATTTCCTCCACCTGCATTCCGATGCTGTCGGCCTGGCCTCTTGTTTCGGCCAGTGAATCATTGCCCAGAAGGAGGATGGTGGTCACACCGTCATCTGCCTGCTGAGCGAGCATCTCGGAATCTGCAGCGACGATATAGTCCTCTGATTCCACATCAAATTCGCTGGTATCTTCATTTGGATCGTAGTCAGATTCCTGCCCCCTGTTCCAGATGGAAAGCCGGATGACACCTATGATGCCGATCAGCAGGATGGCGCTGATGATGCCGATATGGATATAGGATACAGGGGGACGCTGAAAGCGTTTGTTTTTTGATGCGGCAGATTTGCCGCTTGTTTTTTTGCCGGATTTGCCTGTCGTCTGTGCGCCTGTGCTTTTGCTCTTTCGGGAGCCTGTCTCTGACCGGGCTGTTTTCCCGGCAGCGGTTTTGCTTTTTCCTGCGCCTGGTTTTTTGGCGCCGGATTTTGAGGTACCCGGCTTTCCTGCGCCGGCTTTGTTTCTGCCTGGATCTGACTTTTTGATTTCGGGTTTGGCCGTATCCGACGTTTTTCCGGAGGCGGTTTTGCTTTTTCCTGCGCCCGGCTTTTTGGCGCCGTTTTTTTGTGTGCCGGTTTTACCGGCAGCAGGATGGGAGGCATGCGGCTCTTCGGAAGGGGACTTATCAAGTTCCGGCTCATGGGAGGTGTCCGCATCTTTGGTTTCTGCCGTCATTTGAGGTCTGGTCTGTCCATCCGGGTCCTGGGACGGGACAATGGAAATCATATCCAGTTCGGGTCTGTTGCGTTCATCATTCATATACAAATCTCCTGTGGGGATTAATCATTCAGCTTGATAACAGTGACGCCATTGATCACACGGATGGAACCGTCATGAGGGAAACGGGGCATTTCCTGAAATTCGGGTGTGGCCTGCAGCGCTGCTTCCTCCTGGGGGGTGACAACCGTGATATCTTCTCCCAGACAGTTCTGGAAAAAGGGCAGATATGCCCGGCTGGTGCCGCCAAACACCCGCGGGCCTTTCATACCGGTCATGGGTTCCAGCAGATCGACGGTCTCTTCCATTTTATAGGTTTTGCTGTAATTGCCGATCAGGGCAAGGGGCCTGTCTTTGTCGTAGTCCGGGGACTGTTCTATTCTGTCCATTATTTTTATACATAATGCATAAGTTTTTTCATAGCGAAAGTTCATATTAAAATAGGCGATATTGGAAAGCAGGATAAAACTCCACATGGCCAGGAACACTGCGGCAAATGAAATCCATTCCAGAAGCCGCTGCAGAGACAGCCGAAAAAGGGGGGCTGCCTTTTCAGAAAAGATCACCGGGGCGATAAACAGCAGGCACCAGGAATGGCGCATCAGTGTATGATAATTCACATCTGCTGAAATCAGGTAGATCGTATTGGCGCACATCGGCAGGACCGCGGCAGCAAGTACCAGAAGTATACTGCGCAGGGGGCTGGCAAACACACGGTTTTTGAGAAAGAGTGTGCAGACAAGGACAGCCAACAGAAGTACGCAGACAAGGGAAGCGATCTGTATCCACCGGTTAAAGGCCAGAATCTCTCCGGTACGAAACCGCTGTATAAAATCCCGATAGATCAGTACAATGCGGGACTTGATATCATGGAGCGAAAAGGCGGCGCTCTGATCGACTCCCTGATAGGAGCTCAGGGCAGTCTGCTTGATGCGGAGTGCTGCAATCAGAAAGAGATAATAGGCGGCCATACCGCTTCCCAGCATCAGAACATAGCGGATCAGCAGAGAAACAATATCTTTCTGCGTGTACTGGGCAGGCTGCAGCAGCGCCAGCAGGAAAAAGAGCAGGAGCAGCAAAAGCACAAAGGTCAGATAGGCCTGATAGATGCCCACACTACAGCAGAGACAGACTGCACCGGCAATCCAGAGTCGGCGGTGTTTGATCCGCGTTACAAAGTAAACGGAAAGCGCCGCAAGAAAACAGCTTATAAAATAGGCGTCTGCGGTAAACATATAGGCAAAAATACATGCCACCGAAGGAAAGACGGCCAGAATGCCGGAAATCAGCAGGATACCATACCTGTTGTGCAGATCAAATATACGGACCAGCACCATGCCTGTCAGAGAGAGAAACAAAAGAGACAGGATACCGTTGACAATGGGCAGACTAAAGAAAGAGGACAGCCCTGCCGCATAGGGGAGCAGCCAGCGGCCCAGATCGGTCCGGTCCTGCGTCGCATAAAGATTGCGTATGTCGTCATTATTGTACATGGAATTGGTTAAAATAAACAGATGACAGAAAAAGCCGATGATAAACACGGATAAAAAAGCCGTTTTCTGCTCTTTTGTCAGACGGCCTTTCAGATCATCCAGATATTCCGAAGGACTTTTTATGGAAAACATAGGCGGAAACCTCCTGTAGACGTAGTGGTTTTGGGATTTGGAGGGCGAAAGCCGCTATACAGTTATGCTCAGGCAGCTTACTTGTTGTACTTCTGACGGCTCACTAAGAAATCCTGCGCAAATCCGTTTGAGTTATTGCCTTATTATATTACAATTGCCATATATTATCAATTTAAGAATCGGGAAATTATAAGAAACGTATGTGTTGGGGGATTATGGGCATGGTTATCCATGAAGGCACAGAAAAGTCTGTAAATCAGATGTTCTGGATTTTTAATGGTCATTACCATACGATAAACCAACTCAGATTTGCACATCGATCATCGGAAAGAGGCGTTGGTGCTTTTACAGGTAAAACATAAAATAGTAAATCGTAATTGACTAAAAATTACAACATAGTATAATGAAAAAAACACGCAAGGAAAAGAGTTCTATATGTCAAAGGAAAAAATTAAAATCAAAGACATTCTTTTTTTACAGGTTGTCATCATTATATACACGGGTTCCGGGATTGCAGCCAAGATGGCAGCTTCCCAGCCGCTTCTTTCATGGAAATTCTGTCTGTTTTACGGAGTGGAATTTGTGATCCTGGGTGTGTATGCCATACTCTGGCAGCAGATGATTAAACGCTTTGAGCTGTCCGTGGCGTATGCCAATCGGGCTATGGTACTGGTCTGGTCGCTGCTGTGGGCGGTGTTTCTGTTTCATGATCAGATCACGGTGCAGAATGTGACAGGGATTTTGCTTGTCCTGACAGGTACGGTGATGATCAATCTGGATATGGAGGAGAAGGAAAGATGAATGTTTATTATTGTCTGTATATCGTGTCGGTTACGGTTGCATCCATATCCCAGCTTTTGCTGAAAAAGAGTGCGATGAAGAAGCACGCTTCCTGGCTGCGGGAATATGTCAATCCTTATGTGGCGGGAGGATACGTACTGCTGTTTCTGTCTATGTTCCTGACGATTCTTGCATTTCGTGGTATGGATTATAAAAACGGCCCGGTCATAGAATCTCTGGGTTATGTATTGGTTCTGTTTTTCAGCCGTATATTTTTCGGGGAACGGATTACCCGCAAAAAAGCGTTGGGGACAGTCTGTATACTGGCCGGGATTTTTGTGTTTTATATATAATTATGAATGGATGCATAAAAGACCGGGCCTATAAAACCGGGTCTCGTTTCGCATATTTTCCAAATCGGTAGATACAGCGCAGTTTTTCCAGCTGTTGTGTGTCGTTGCATCGGTTCTGAAAGGCAGCCCGGTCGTCGGCGTTCATGGCGGAGTATTCCTGAAAGGTGATGGAGAGCTCCACAAGAGAGGCGCCGCAGCCGGGACAGTTTGTTTTGTGACCGTTCAGTATATGGATATGGTTGCAGTTTTTACAAAAGTGCATATACATCATAACAAGATCCTCCTGCCTCCTGCTGTTATTCTGGCATTTCTCCCAAAAGAAGTCAATAAGCTGCAAAATAATTCGAACGACAAAAAACGCGTCCAGGTTAAAATGGGGGTCGGATTTTGTTGGAAGTTGATGGAAAGTACCGATTTTTCTTGAAGTTCGGATTTTTTGATGGTATAATGCTACAGAATTGTTAAACAACGGTTGGTTAACATAACTCACCAAAGACAAGAGGGCCTCTTCCGGCGATGGGGGATATCGCCGGAAAGGGGATGCGGATAGAAAACAAAAACAGTAAGGGAGGAAAAGGGAAAAGAGGTTATGAAAAAAAACAGGGATGACGAGTTCGATTTTCTGGAGGAATTAGAGCTCGATGAGGATACAAAAGCGAAAAAGAAGAAACGTTCTTCCAAACGCAGTGAAAAGAGTCCGGATGGAAAACGGCGTGCATCCACAGATAAGAGCGGGGGAAAGAAGCCGAAAGCAGCATCCGGCGGGGCCGTGAAATCAAAGGCGGCAAAGGCAAAAGCAAAAGCGCCGGGCGCATCTGTAATTCATAAACAAAAGAATAAAGCCAACAAAGAGAATGTCCTGTTGACATTCTGGCAGGGGCTTTGCGAGAGCGTATCAGAGATGAGTGCAGGCGACGGGATCGTCGTATCCACCGGGATACTGGTACTGGTGCTGGCCATTGTAACAGGCAGCGTCTATGTGTCCGCCAAAACGGTGGACGATCAGGTGGCTTCCTTTGCGGAGCTGGGAGAGGAACTGGGCGCTGTCAGTGTAATGGGGGAAAGCGGTCTGATTGCCGTTACCGATGCACAGGTGGCCGCTATGAATGCGGAAATCATTGAAGAAACAGAAGAAGATGAGACAGAGGAAACAGAAGAAGACGAGACAGAAGAAGATGTAGAAGATGAAGTGCTTCTGAATCTGACCAGTGTCCAGCGGGACCTGAAAATCAAATTTATGAACCGGGCAGGGGGTAAGCTGATTTCGGGTATCAGATTTAAGGCCAGCGTGAAAGGGCCTGACGGCAAGACGGTCACTTATGAAGATGAGGACAAGGACGGCATTATCTATAAGACAGATATGGCGCCCGGTACCTATGAGGTGTCTATTATCGAGGTGGAAGGACTGGATGGTTATAAATATTCCACCGCTCCGGTGACTGTGAAGGTAAAAGACAAAATCGAATACAAGCAGATCGATGTGGCGGATGAGATCAAAACAGAAAGCCAGATCAATGTGGCAGCGGAAGATACCGCCATTCAGGAAGCAGAAACCGCCCCGGCGCTGAAGGATACGGTGGAATGGGTGGAATCCACCAAAACACCCATAGGCTCCGACGGAAAAGAGGGCAGTGAGTACGAAGAGGTGGACAAAAAGGACATTCCTGATCCGTCGCTTTCCGCAAGGGCCAGAAGCCGGTTCCGTACTCTGTCTCAGGTGGAAGGAAGTGACAGCCTGACAGATCAGGAAGGCACCGGAGAGAACGGTGGCAAGCCGTCGGAAGGGAACAGCAGCGAAGAGAAGCCGACAGAAACCGAAAAGCCAAAGGAGCCTGAGAAACCGTCAGAACCGGAAAAGCCGACGGAACCGGAGAAGCCCACAGAGCCGGAAAAGCCAAAGGAGCCTGAGAAACCGTCAGAACCGGAAAAGCCCACAGAACCGGAAAAGCCGACGGAACCGGAGAAGCCCACGGAGCCGGAAAAGCCCACAGAGCCGGAAAAGCCTGCGGCCAAAGTGACTAAAGTTACAATTTCCGGCGCTTCCGATATTGCCACAGGCGGTTCGGTTGCTTTGAAGGCAGTGGTGGAAGGAGAGAACCTTTCCGACAGCGATAAGGGTGTTACATGGAGCAGCAGCAACACTTCAGTGGCAACTGTGGACAGTTCCGGCAAGGTGACCGGGACAGCGCCCGGCAGGGTGACAATCTCGGCCGTATCGGCAAAGGATAACAGCAAAAAAGCGGAATGCCAGATTACGGTCAATAAGGCGGCAGTGACTGTTACCCTGAATCAGACAGAACTGACGATGAAGGTGGGAGCCGCTTCCACGCTGACAGCCAGTGTTTCCGGCGGCAGTGTCAAGTGGTCCTCTGACAACGATAAAATCGTCAAGGTGGAAAACGGAAAAGTAACGGCACTGGCAGAGGGCGTTGCCAATGTGAAGGCAGAGTCCACAGAGGATGCCAAAGTTGCCGCCATCTGTAAGGTGACAGTAACAAAAGCAGACGCACTGACGGTGACTCTGGATGCAGAGACGGCAAAACTCTATACGGAAGATAAAAAGGAACTGAAGGCGGCAGCGACCAATGCGAACGGTGCGGTGACGTATACATTTGCTTCTGATAAAGCAGATATTGCAAAAGTGGAAGGAAGCGGTGAAAAGGGAACAGTGACCGGTGTGGCGGCCGGGGAAGCGGTGATCACAGTCACGGCAAAGGATGCATCCGGCGCTACGGCTACGGCTTCCTGTAAGATAACGGTTACGCTGAATCCCCAAAAGGACAGCGCCACCAAATTAAAAGACAAAGACGGCAACCAGCTCTATATCAAAAACAAAAAGGGTGAATATGTGGAAGCCGTACTGGCAGATTATTATACAGCGGATAAATTTTATAAAAAGCTGGAAAATATAGAATATAAATATACCGGATGGCAGACAATTGACGGCAGAACCTATTATTATGATAAGGACGGCAAGCCTGTCACGGGAGAACAGATCATACAGGGCGCCAAATATGTATTCGGAAGCGACGGTGCGCTGGCAGTCAATTCCAGTTCGGGTATTATGGGGATTGACGTTTCCAAATGGAATGGTACAATTGACTGGACGGCAGTAAAAAATTCCGGCGTGAATTATGCCATTATACGATGCGGCTACCGGGGTTCTTCCACGGGGGCGCTGATTCAGGACCCGAAATTCAAGGCCAATATCCAGGGTGCGTCGGCAGCCGGTATCAAGGTGGGTGTGTACTTCTTCACCCAGGCGGTCAATGAAGTGGAAGCCGTGGAAGAGGCTTCTATGGTGCTCAATCTGATTAAGGGCCACAAGCTGTCCTATCCGGTGTTCATTGATGTGGAGTCCAGCGGCGGACGTGCGGACGGACTGGATAAAAATACCAGGACCGCAGCCGTGAACGCATTCTGCAAGACGATTCAGAACGGCGGTTATACGGCAGGCATCTATGCCAATAAGACATGGTTCGAAAGCAAGATGAATACATCCGCCCTGAGCGGTTATAAGATCTGGCTGGCTCAGTATGCGGCAGCGCCTTCCTATAAGGCCACAAGATACGATCTGTGGCAGTATACTTCCAAAGGAAAGGTAAGCGGAATCAAAGGAAATGTGGATTTGAATCTCAGCTATCTGGGATATTAAAAACTCTGGTAAGAGGAAACAGGATCCGACAGGACATCTGTAAACCTGACAGGGGCAAAAGAAGCGCCCCTGCCGGGTTACAGTTGGTTTCAGGGTAAACCGGCAGCAGGGGCTGCAGAAGGGAAAGAGAAATGAGAACGTATCTGGTAACAGGAGGTGCCGGGTTTATCGGCTCCAATTTTATTCACTACATGTTCGGAAAGTATGGAGATGATATACGTATCATCAATGTGGACGCACTGACCTATGCGGGCAATCCGGAAAATTTAAAGGAAGTACAGGACCAGGACAATTATGTGTTTGTCAGAGCGGATATCTGTGACCGGGAAGCGATTTCCCGCATTTTTACGGAATATGACATTGACAGGGTGGTGCATTTTGCGGCCGAGAGTCATGTGGACAGGAGCATTAAGAACCCGGAAATATTTATCAGGACCAATGTGCTGGGCACGGCGGTTATGCTGAACTGTGCCAGAGATGCCTGGGAAAACAGCGACGGGACATTCCGGGAGGGCAAGAGGTTTCTGCATGTGTCCACCGATGAGGTTTATGGTTCGCTGGAAGAGGACGGGGGCTATTTTTACGAAACCACGCCCTATGCGCCTCACAGCCCGTATTCCGCAAGCAAGGCTTCTTCCGATATGCTGGTAAAAGCCTATATGGATACGTACCGGTTCCCGGCCAATATTACCAATTGTTCCAACAATTACGGACCGTACCAGTTCCCGGAAAAGCTGATTCCGCTGATGATTAACAACGCGCTGCTGGGGAAAAAGCTGCCGGTTTATGGCGACGGCAAAAATGTCCGGGACTGGCTGTATGTGGAGGACCATGTTAAGGCCATCGACATGGTGATGGAAAAAGGACGTCTTTTTGAGACGTATAATATAGGCGGACACAATGAAAAGCAGAACATTGAAATTGTCCGTACCATTATTGAAGTGCTGCAGGAGATGCTTTCAAAGGACGATCCACGCAGAGCGCTTGTGTCCGAAGAGCTGATTACTTATGTGGAGGACCGGAAAGGACACGACAGGCGGTATGCGATTGCACCGGATAAGATTAGGGCGGAAATCGGCTGGGAGCCGGAGACTATGTTCCGGGAGGGCATCCGCCGGACCATTCAGTGGTATTTTGAGCATGAGGACTGGATGAAATATGTGACAAGCGGTGCATATCAGAAATATTATGAAGAGATGTATGATGTAAAATAAAGGGCACGAAAAGAAGGGTTATTTGGAACAGACAATAAGCCTTCTTTCTGCACGTTGGGAGGAAGTGACATGAAAGGAATCATATTGGCAGGCGGTTCCGGTACCCGCCTGTATCCATTGACAAGGGCCATATCCAAACAGATTATGCCGGTTTATGACAAACCCATGATCTATTATCCGCTTTCCACGCTGATGCTGGCCGGCATCCGGGAGATTCTGATTATCTCTACGCCCAGAGACGTGAAAGTATTTGAAGAGCTGTTGGGAGACGGCAGTCAATTGGGGCTGCAGATCGTCTATGCGGTGCAGGAGGTCCCCAGAGGGCTGGCGGACGCCTTTCTGATCGGAGCGGATTTCATCGGCGGGGACGGTGCGGCGCTGGTGCTGGGAGACAATATTTTCTATGGCCAGAGTTTTTCCAGAGTGTTGAAGGCGGCTGCGGAGCGTACCGAGGGCGCCACCATATTCGGCTATTATGTGAGAGATCCAAGAGAGTACGGTGTGGTGGAGTTTGATGAGGACGGCAGAGCGCTTTCCATAGAGGAGAAGCCGGAAAAACCCAAAAGCAACTATGCGGTGCCGGGACTCTATTTTTATGACAACGATGTGGTGGATATTGCCAGAGCGGTAAAGCCTTCTGCCAGAGGAGAGATCGAGATTACAAGTATCAACAACGAATATCTGAGGCGGGGAACACTTCATGTGGAAACGCTGGGCCGTGGATTTGCATGGCTGGATACGGGCAATCATGATTCCCTGCTGGATGCGTCGGACTTTGTGGCGGCAGTACAGAAGCGGCAGGGCCTGTATATTTCCTGTATTGAAGAGATTGCCTACAGACGGGGCTTTATTACGAAAGAGCAGCTCCTGGCATTGGCGGAGCCGCTGATGAAAACCAATTACGGACAATATCTGGTAGAGGTTGCCAATGGACTCTAAATTAAAGCGGATTACGATTGCCTGTATGATGGTGATGACGCTGCTGGTGGCCGGGACGTTAGCCGGGATCGCTTATCTTCGCCAGCAGGGTTACCAGCCGGCGGCGGCTCCGGGAAAGGGGCAGGCCGGGGCGGAAACGGCAGCAGAGGAAGCGGTGGATTATTCCGCGTTTTTGGGCGACGAGACGTTTTTTGACAAGGACAAGTCCGATTATGAAAAGCTGCTGGAACAGACAGGGAAAAAACTGAGCCTGTTTGCCACTTCTGTGGAAAAAGATCTCCGTGTCCAGATTCTGAATGAGATGGGCGAGCTGGTGACCGGCCAGGAGTTGTATATTACACTGAACGGAGAAGAGTACAAGGATCTGGATCAGGACGGCATCGTGTACATCGGTGATTTGTCTCCCGGAGAATATGAAGTGGCTCTGAAAGAGGCGGGAGAGTATAAGGTGCCGTCTACCCCGTTGTCCATCCATGTAAAGGAAAATGTGGAATATGTTCCCATTGACGATATTTCTCTGCTGATTAAAACAGAGGATGACATCGATGCGGAAAAAGAGGACTCGGAAAAAGGGGATGCGGATTCGGACAAGACAGAACGGACAGACATCCAGCAGTCGGAAGGAAACAGGAGTTTTGGGATCGATGTATCCAAGTGGAACAAGGAAATCGACTGGGATGCAGTGAAAGCGGCAGGTGTGGAATTTGCCATTATCCGGTGTGGCTACAGAGGTTCTGTAACAGGCACCCTTGTGGAGGACCCTTATTTTTATCAGAATATACAGGGGGCCAAAGCGGCAGGGGTAAAAGTGGGCCTGTATTTCTTTACCCAGGCGGTCAATGCGGTGGAAGCAGTGGAAGAGGCCAGTATGGTACTGTGTCTGAACAACGGACTGCCTCTGGACTACCCGATCTTTATTGATACTGAGGGCGCGGGCGGAAACGGCAGAGCGGACGGGCTGGATGTGAATACCAGGACAGAGGTCTGCGATGCATTCTGTGAAACCATTGAAAGCGCAGGATACCGTGCGGGTATTTACGCTTCCAGAAACTGGTATTATAATAAACTGGATATGACCAGACTGGATTCCAATGTGATCTGGCTGGCTGAGTACAGAGAGTATCCCCAGTATGAGGGAAAATATCAGATGTGGCAGTATACCTCCGGCGGTTCCCTGGACGGAATCGAAGGCAGGGTGGATTTCAACATCAGCTTTTTGAACGAAGAGCAGGAGGAGTAAGGAAACATGGGAAAGATAACGGTGGAAACCTGTGATATAGAAGGGCTTAAAATCATCACTCCCTCGGTGTTTGGCGATGAAAGAGGCTATTTTATGGAAACTTATAATTATAATGACTTTAAAGAGGCGGGGATTGACCAGACATTCGTTCAGGATAATCAGTCGGCCTCCAAAAAGGGTGTGCTGCGGGGCCTGCATTTTCAGATCCGGTATCCCCAGGACAAGCTGGTAAGGGTGGTAAGCGGCGAAGTATTTGATGTGGCGGTGGATCTGCGGGAAGGCTCCAAAACCTATGGCAAATGGTTCGGTGTCCGCCTGTCCGCAGAGAATAAAAAGCAGTTTTTCATACCGAAAAATTTTGCCCACGGTTTTCTGGTATTGTCTGACTATGCGGAATTTGCCTATAAATGTACGGACTTTTATCATCCCAATGATGAAGGCGGCCTTCTTTGGAGCGATCCGGATATCGGTGTGGACTGGCCGATTCCGGAGGGTATGGAACTGACCATTTCTGAAAAGGATCAGGTATGGCAGGGGATTGGAGCATTTACTGAAGGAAAAAGGAAGCAATGAAAAAGTGGAAACTGTCCAAACAAGCCAATATTACCCTTGTCTCTGTCATAGCGTTGTCGTTTCTGGCAGTGATTGTGCTGCACCAGAATCCTTTTGCCAATCCCAGAGATGAGATGATCAAAAAGTGGATTGCGGGAGCGATCCTTTTGGCGAGCCTGATTTTGTACGGTGCGCTTTATGATAAGATCACCGTACTTCCGTCAGAACTGTACCAGAACAGGCGGCTGATCTGGAAGCTGTCCAAAAATGATTTCAAGACCAGGTTTGCCGGTTCCTATCTGGGTATTGTCTGGGCTTTTATACAGCCGGTGGTGACAATCCTTGTGTACTGGGTTGTTTTTGAAAAAGGGCTGAATGCCAAAGCGGAAATGCTGGCGGACGGAACCACGGCCCCTTATGTGCTCTGGCTGACGGCAGGACTTGTTCCCTGGTTTTATTTTTCCGAGGCGCTCAGCAACGGGACCACGGCGCTGCTGGAATATAACTATCTGGTCAAGAAAGTGGTATTTAAAATCAGTATTTTGCCGATTATAAAGATTATTGCAGCCACATTTATCCACGGCTTTTTTGTGTTATTTATGCTGCTGCTCTATATGGCCCACGGTTATTTTCCGGATGCCTATACACTTCAGCTTTTTTATTACAGCTTTTGTCTCTTTGTTTTTGTGCTGGGGATCTCTTATGCCACCTGTGCCATCGTGATTTTTTTCCGTGACCTGACGCATATCATCGCCATCGTATTGCAGGTGGGGATGTGGGCTACGCCGATCCTCTGGGCGCTTGACAGAGTGCCGATGGAATATCAGATCATATTCAAGCTCAATCCGATGTTTTATATAGTCAACGGTTATCGGAGCGCCATGCTGGAAAAAACCTGGTTTTGGGAAGATTTTTATTCCACTATGTTTTTCTGGATCATCACAGCTGTTATTTTTGGGATCGGCGCCCTGATCTTTAAAAGACTGAAGATTCACTTTGCGGATGTGCTGTAAGCCGGAGCTAAGAAAATATAAGATACACAGTGAAAAAGGAGCCTGCATGGATCAGAAAATCGCCATTTCCGTCAGGGATTTGAATAAAATTTATAAATTATATGATAAGCCTGTGGACAGACTGAAAGAAGCGTTGGGACTGTCCCGCAGGAAGCGCTATAAAGAACATTATGCGCTGCGGAATGTGGATATGGACATCCGTCAGGGGGAGACGGTAGGGATTATCGGCACCAACGGATCGGGCAAATCCACCATTCTGAAAATTATAACAGGTGTTCTGAATCCCACTTCCGGCCAGGTGGAAGTAGACGGACGGATCTCCGCCCTGCTGGAGCTGGGAGCCGGTTTTAACATGGAATACAATGGAATCGAGAATATTTACTTAAACGGCACCATGATCGGATTTTCCAAAGAGGAAATCGATCAGAAACTGGAAGGCATCCTGGAGTTTGCCGACATCGGAGATTATGTCTATCAGCCGGTCAAAACCTATTCCAGCGGTATGTTTGTGCGTCTGGCTTTTGCGGTAGCCATTAACATAGACCCGGAAATCCTGATCGTGGATGAGGCCCTTTCCGTGGGGGATGTGTTTTTTCAGGCAAAATGTTACCATAAATTTGAAGAGTTCCGGAATATGGGAAAGACCATCCTGTTTGTCAGCCATGACCTGAGCAGTGTGAGCAAGTACTGCGACCGGGTGGTGCTCTTAAATAAGGGGGAAAAGCTGGCGGAAGGCTCTCCCAAAGAGATGATCGATATTTATAAACAGGTATTGGTGGGACAGTACACGGTGCATGACGAACCGGAGCATGGCACCAATCTGCTGGAGGACGAACAGGTCAGCAGTGCGGCAAAAGGCAGCAGCGCCGGAGCCGGCAGAGGCAGCTTATCAAAGGGAGCGGCTCTGCAGGAGGGCGCAGAGGGGGACGGTCATACACCGCCCGCCGATGCGCTGGAATACGGGAACCGTCAGGGTGTGATTACGGAATATTATATGACGGACGATTCCGGGATGCGTACCAATGCAGTGCTGAAGGGAAGCCGGTTTTCCGTGCATATGAAGGCGGCTTTTTATGAGGACTTGCCGGCGCCGATTTTTGCCTGCTCTATCAAGAATGCGCTGGGGGTGGAGATTACGGGCACCAATTCTATGGTGGAAAAGGCGTTTCTGGAGCCGGTGCATAAGGGAGATGAAAAGGAAGCGGTATTTACCCAGCGTATGAGCCTGCAGGGAGGGGAATATCTGATCTCTCTGGGACTGACAGGGTATGAAGGAGATCAGTTCACCGTATACCACCGGCTGTATGACGTAATGGATGTTACGGTGATTTCCGACAAAAATACGGTAGGATACTATGATATGGATTCCGAAGTGACGGTAAAGGATGTATAAGATGGCAGAAATGACAGGAAAGGTTGTAATAGATGAAACCCATTATCCGGGGGAGGATCTTTACTGCGACGGCGCGGTGGAAGATGAAATACTGGAAATCGTGAAAAGCCGGGGAGAGGATGCATACCCGGAGGCGATAGAAGAAAGGAAAAGCTGGCCGGTACTGTATCACCTGTCCCGGCTGCGTGAGAATATCGTAAGCTGGGTACCGGTGAAAAAAACAGACCGGGTGCTGGAGGTGGGCTCCGGATGCGGCGCCATTACGGGGGCGCTGGCACGGAAGGCAGAGAGTGTCACCTGTGTGGACCTGTCGAAAAAACGGAGCCTGATCAATGCCTGCCGTCATGCAGCATATGAAAATGTAACCATAAAACTGGGCAATTTTCAGGAGATTGAGCCATTGCTTGCCTGTGATTATGATTACATTTTTTTGATTGGCGTATTTGAATATGCACAGGGCTATATCGGCGGCGATACGCCTTACGAAACGTTTCTGGAGCTGATGAAAAAGCATCTGGCGCCCGGCGGCAGGCTGGTGATTGCCATAGAGAACCGGCTGGGCCTGAAATATTGGGCAGGCTGTAAGGAAGATCATCTGGGCACATACTTTGACGGCCTGGAAAGCTATCCGGGCGGCGGGGGTGTGCGCACCTTTACGAGAGCGGCTCTGGAGGAGATCTGCAGGGCGGGAGGCATAACGGACTATTCTTTTTATTATCCTTATCCGGACTATAAATTTATGACCTGTCTGTATTCGGACATGCGCCTGCCCAAGGTGGGTGAATTATCCGATAATATGCGGAATTTTGACAGGGACAGACTGTTGTTGTTCGATGAAAAGCTGGTGTTTGACAGTCTGATCCGGGAAGGGCTGTTTCCCTGGTTTTCCAATTCGTATGTGTTGGTGATCGGAGAGAAACTGCCGGTGGTATATGCCAGATTCTCCAATGACCGGGCGCCGGAGTATGCGATCCGGACGGAAATCCGAAAAACAGGGGCGGCATCCGGCGGCGGGGAAGCCTTTGAGGTACGCAAGATCCCTCTGATGCAGGAGGCCAGGGCCCATGTAAAGCGGCTTTCGGACAATGCCGGGAGACTGGAGACGGCGTTTGCAGGCAGCGGTCTTGCCATCAATCGGTGTCATATGGACGGAGACGAAGCGGTTTTTGAATTTTTGCCGGGACGGACACTGGAAGAGCTGCTGGACGAGAGTCTGGAGCGGGAGGACAGAAAAGGGTTCCGCGCCCTGTTTGACCGGTATTGCAGGCTGGTGGAGTATCCGAAACAGACGCCTTTGTATGACCATGACCTGATTTTTCCCAATATCATTGTGAACGGGCAGGACTGGAGCCTGATCGATTACGAATGGGTGTTTGAAAGAGAGGCTCCCGCACGGGAGATCATAGCAAGGGCACTGTACTGTTATGCGCTTGGTTCTGAAAGAAGAAAAAAAGTCAGCCTGGAGCTGATGGAAGAGCTGGGATACCGGGAGGTGCGGTTTCAGGAAACCGCCGCACGGGAACTGGAGTTTCAGAAATACACCACAGGAAAGAGAAAGTCCATGATTGAGATATGGGAAGCCATTCATTGTCCTGTGGTGCCGGTGGAGGAGCTGAGCCGGGCGTATCTGCAGGCGCAGGAGAGAAACCGGATACAGGTCTATGAGGATATGGGAAACGGATTTTCAGAGGAAACTTCGTATTTCCTGTCAGAGGGCTACCGGGAGAAAGAGCTGCTTCGGATCGGGATAGAGGGAAAACCGGGGCTGCAGGCGGTCCGACTGGATCCTTCGCTGGACTATTGCCTTGTCAGAGTGGCGTCCCTCCAGGTGAACGGACAGTCCAGGACATTGAAAGACCGGGAGGTTACCTGTAACGGCATCGTACTTTCGGAAACTACGGCAGTGTTTGCCACTGACGATCCGGGCATTACGATTCATCATCCCGGAACCGGACTGGCCATGGAACTGGAAATTCTCCGGATCACAAAAGAAATGGCGGAGTCCATCGCAGGCGGAATCGGGGAAACAAAGGGAAATCATAAGAAATATAAAGGATTGACATGGCTTTACAAATCATAAAAGAGAAGATTCAGCGGAAATTAAACAGCATATGTTACGAAAACTATCTTAAGGAGCTGGAGCGGCAAAAGGATCCTTACCGGCAGTGGTATCTGAGACATGAGGACTGGAAGGAGAAGCGTTACCCGGACCCTGATCCGGACATCGTGCTGTTTGCAGACCGGCATGGCAGCGTGGAGGCGCAGGCAGCGGGGCTGGTGACGGATTTCTTCCGGCGGCATCCCTGGGTCAGGATTGCCTATGGAGACGAGGACTGCCTGGATGAAGCAGGACGGCGGTATGCACCCTGGTTCAAGCCGGAGTGGTCACCGGATACACTGGAGAGTTTTTCCTATTTCGGACATTTCTTTGCAGTACACAAAAGCCTGCTGGCAGATTTGCCGCGGGAGGACTGGGAGCCGTATCTGACAGACTGTGACAGCGGGGGGTGCCATAGTCTGCTTTTGACATTGACCAGAAAGGTGACGGATCAGGACTGGATACGGGCCAACGATGGGCAGAAAGCCATTGCTTCTATCAGTAAGGTGCTGATCCATATGAAATCTGATCTGCATCAGAATCAGAAAACCGACGCGACGGCGTATCACGGCGGTCAGCCTGTGCCTGCCGGTGAACTGATCTCCGTGGTCATCCCATCCAAAGACAATCCGGATGTGCTTAAAGTATGCCTTTCCAGTCTGCGGGAGCGGACCGGGCCGGGAGGACTCTTACTGGAAATCATTGTAGTGGACAATGGCAGCAGCCCGGAGAACAAAGCTGTCCTGGAACAAATGGCGGTGCAGTATGACTTCCGGTATCTGTATGAGCCGATGCCTTTTAATTTTTCACGTATGTGTAATCTGGGGATCAGCCGGGCGGAAGGCAGCTTTCTGCTTCTGCTCAATGATGATATGGAAATCATAGATCCTCTGTGGCTGGTGCGGCTCTGGGAAAAAGCCCGCCTGGCCCATGTGGGGGCGGTGGGAGCCAAGCTGCTCTATCCGGGCAGCGATCTGATCCAGCATGTGGGCATTACCAATCTGAAAGTGGGACCGGCGCATAAGCTGCTGAAGATGACGGATGAAAATTCCTATTATCATGGCCAGAACAGGCATACTTATGATATGATAGGAGTGACGGCCGCCTGTCTTATGGTGGAGAGGCGCAAATATGAGGAAGCGGGCCGGCTGTATGAAGGGATGGCAGTTTCCTACAATGATGTGGATTTTTGTTTTGCCCTTTATGAATTGGGGTATTATAATGTATTAAGAAATGACGTGGTATTGTACCATCATGAATCGCTGAGCCGGGGAGACGATAATCTGTCCGACGAGAAATGGGCCAGACTGCTGCAGGAAAAGGAAACGCTGTATGTAAGGCATCCTTCCCTGCGGGGCTATGATCCGTTTTACAGCCGGAATCTGGCCGGGATTTCCAATGTATACAATGCAGACTTTATGTATGAATTTGAAAAAATGGATCATTATGTGAAGGTCAGACGGTGGAAGAAACCGGAGCCTTTGCAGTGGGAAAACGGCTGTCTGATGGTGCATGTGGAGCATGGCAGGCTGGAACGGCGGCTGGAGATTACGGACAAAGATGAAGTATACTGGATTGAGGGCTGGTCTTATGTATTGGGAATGGACAATTGCCGTTACAGACGCAGCCTTCTGCTGCATGGCGGGAAGGGCGGCATCTATGAAGTGCAGGTGCTGACGCGGTACCGGAAAGATGTGAGGGCAGTCCTGCCTGACCAGACCAATGTGGATCTGGCCGGTTTTGTATGCAGGATCCCCAAATCTGCTCTGCCGGAGGATACGTATACCATCTCCATGCTGGCAAGAGACAGATGTTCCCATCAGAAACTGTACCAAAAGACAGATAAGAGCTTTACGATCTAGGAGATGTTATGGGCAATACGGAACGGGAAAACGGAACGGCGCAGCTATTGGAATATTACCGTCTGGCCTATGAAAAGGAAAAGGAAAAGAATACACAGCTTGCGGCCAGACTGGCGGACGCCCAGGCCCAGGCCCAGGACTTGGATTTTAAGCTGAAACGGATTAAAAACAACCCTGTCTGGAAGGCAACCAAGCCGCTGCGGAGTGTGATGCACTGGATGATCCGTATGAAAGACCGAATTGTGCGTCTGGGGAGTCCGCGGGGAATCGCCAGAAAGATAAAAAGCAAGCTGATCGAGAGAAAGGCCATGCGCCTTCATGGAAAGGCCAGCTTTCCTGACAGCAGGCAGCGGGAGGAAATGAGAGGGAAAAAGTTTCCCAGAGACATTACCTTCAGCATTCTGGTGCCGCTGTACAATACGCCCAGGCGGTTTCTGACAGAGATGATCGACTCTGTCAGGGCACAGACCTATGAAAAATGGGAGCTGTGTCTTGCCGACGGCTCCGATGGAGAGCATGGATACGTGGGAGAAATATGTCAGGGATATTGTGCAGGAGACAAACGGATCGTATATCGGAAACTGGAAAAAAACGAAGGGATTTCCGGCAATACAAACGAGTGTTACCGTATGTCCACAGGGCAGTATGTTGCACTGTTTGACCATGATGATATCCTGCATCCCAGTGTGTTGTTTGCATATATGAAGGCCATCTGTGAACAGGATGCAGACTATATCTACTGTGATGAAGCCACCTTTCACAATGGAAACATCGACCGGATGATCACACTGCATTTCAAGCCGGATTATGCCATTGACAATTTGCGGGCCAACAATTATATCTGCCATTTCAGCGCATTTTCCAGAGAGCTGCTGGAAGGGACGGAGTTGTTCCGTTCCGAGTTTGACGGCAGTCAGGACCATGATATGATTCTGCGGCTGACCACCAGAGCCAGAAAAGTGGTGCATGTGCCGCAGCTTCTGTATTACTGGCGTTCTCATAAAGCCAGTGTGGCATCGGACATCAGCGCCAAGCTGTACTGCATCGAATCGGCCAGAGGAGCCATTGCCGATCATCTGCGGAGCTGCGGCATGGAGCATTTTGAAATAACCAGTACAAGGGCCTTTGAAACGATCTTCCGGATTCAGTATCAACTGACCGGCTATCCCAAAGTGTCCATTGTGATTGCCAATAAAGATCATGCAGCGGATCTGAGCCGCTGTGTCTCTTCCATACTGGACCGCTCCACCTATGATAATTATGAGATCATTGTCGTGGAGAATAACAGCGCTTCCGAAGAGATCAGAGAGTATTATGAGGAGATCGGTAAGCATCCGAAAGTCCGGATTGTGGCCTATGAAGGCGGGTTCAATTATTCTAAAATCAACAATTTCGGCGCTTCCTTTGCAGAAGGGGAATTTCTCCTGCTTTTGAATAACGATACCCAGGTGATTACGGTCAACTGGATCGAAGAGATGCTGATGTACGGACAGCGCCGGGATGTGGGCGCAGTGGGGGCCAAGCTGTATTATGAGGACAAGACGATTCAGCATGCAGGGATCGTACTGGGGCTGGGTGCGCATCGCACAGCCGGGCATACTCATTACAGGGTCAATATAGAAAATGTGGGATATATGGGCAGGCTGTGTTATGCCCAGGATGTTTCCGCCGTAACGGGAGCCTGCCTTCTGGTGCGGAAGGAATGGTTTGACGAACTGGGAGGACTGGACGAGAGCTTTGCAGTGGCGTTAAACGATGTGGATTTCTGCCTGCGCCTGCGGGAAAAAGGACTTTTAAATGTATTCACACCCTTTGCGGAGCTGTATCATTTTGAATCCAAGTCCAGGGGGCTGGATGATTCGGATGAGCGGGCAGAGCGGTACAATGAAGAATCGGCCAGGTTCCGTCAGAAGTGGAAGGCTGAGCTGGAGGCGGGAGATCCCTATTACAATCCTAATTTTTCTCTTGACAGAAGTGATTTCAGTCTGCGTCTGCCGGGAGGGCAATAAACTACTACAGGAAAGAAACCTGCTTTGCAGGATTCTCCGCCCGGAGCGGTGAGGGTACGTTTCCAGCTCCGGCGCGATACAGGTCTGCCGGTTGCCGGAAGACAATGGGCGGGCTGCAAAATTTTAAGATCAAACAGGAGGTAGGGCAATGAGTTACAAGGAGGAGTTACAATTCTGGCTGGAGGATTCTTATTTTGACGAAGAAACCAAACAGGAGCTGCGGGCGATCCAGGACAATGAAGCGGAGGCAGAGGACCGTTTTTATAAGGAACTGGAATTTGGTACAGGAGGACTGCGGGGCGTAATCGGTGCAGGAACCAACCGTATGAATATTTATACGGTCAGGAAAGCCACCCAGGGTCTTGCCAATTACATTTTAAAGAAGGGCGGCAAAGAGAAGGGGATTGCCATCGCCTATGATTCCAGACTGATGTCTCCCGAATTTGCGGACGAGGCGGCTCTGTGTATGGCAGCCAACGGTATCAAGGCGTATGTGTTCGAATCCTTACGTCCCACACCGGAACTTTCGTTTGCACTTCGGAAGCTGGGCTGTATTTCCGGTATCGTGGTAACAGCCAGCCATAACCCGCCGGAATACAACGGATATAAGGTATACTGGGAGGACGGCGCACAGGTAACGGCTCCCAAAGACAAAGAAATCATCGAAGAGGTAAAGGCCGTAACCGATTATCATACGGTGAAAACAATGGACAAGGCCAAAGCCCAGGCAGAGGGACTCTATGAGGTCATTGGCAAAGAGATTGACGATGCTTATATGGAAGAGCTGAAAAAACAGATTCTCCATCCGGAAGTAATCAAAGAGATGGCCGATGATATCAGAATCGTGTACACACCCTTCCACGGCACAGGCAATCTGCCGGTGAGACGGATTCTGTCCGAGCTTGGGTTTAAGCATGTCTATGTGGTGCCGGAGCAGGAACTGCCGGATCCTGAATTTACCACCCTGGATTATCCCAATCCGGAGGATCCCAAGGCGTTTACCCTGGCGCTGAAACTGGCAAAAGAAAAAGATGCGGACATCGTACTGGCAACCGATCCGGATGCGGACCGTCTGGGCATCTATGCAAAGGATACGAAAACGGGAGAGTATGTTTCCTTTACCGGGAATATGTCCGGTATGCTGATTGCAGAATATATTCTGCGGGAGCGGACGGCGACAGGGACCATGCCTGAAAATCCGGCGCTTGTGACCACGATCGTCACCACCAATATGGCAAAGGCCATTTCCGACCGGTATCAGGTAAAATGCATCGAAGTGCTGACCGGCTTTAAGTTTATCGGTGAGCAGATCAAGCTGTTCGAGCAGACCGGCTGCAACCATTATGTATTCGGCCTGGAAGAGAGCTATGGCTGTCTGGCAGGCACCCATGCAAGGGACAAGGACGCGGTCGTTGCCGTAATGTGTCTGTGTGAGGCGGCTGCCTGGTGCAAGAAGCACGGTATTACGCTGTGGGATCAGATGCTGAAATTATATGAGCAGTACGGATATTACAAAGAGAGTCAGTATGCCATTACATTGAAGGGCATTGACGGCTCCAGACAGATCGCCGAGATCATGGATCGCCTCAGAAGCAATCCGCCGAAGGAGTTTGGAGATCTGAAAGTGACAAAGCTGCGCGACTATGAGAACAATGTGGTAACGGATATGGCCACAGGTGAGACATCCGAAACCGGTCTGCCCAAATCCAATGTATTGTATTTTGATCTGACCAACGATTCCTGGTGCTGTGCAAGACCCTCAGGAACAGAACCGAAGATCAAATTCTATATGGGCGTGAAGGGCGAAGATCTTGCGGATGCGCAGGCGAAGGTGGAAGCGCTGACCGATGCACTGAAAAAGAAACTGGATGAAGGAAAATAAAGACAGAATAGTATGAAAAAATTAGTGGATCAGATTTTGAAGTTCGGGATCGTGGGATTTCTTGCGTTTTTTATCGATTTTGGAATATTTAAACTACTTTCCGGCGTATTCGGCGTGTACTACCTGGTGGCCAATTTCTTCGGTTTTACGATTTCGCTTATTTTTAATTACATTGCCAGCATGACTTTTGTGTTTGAGCGGAAGGAAAACGCGGACAAACGGACAGAATTTGTGATTTTTACCGTGCTGAGCGTGATTGGGCTTTTGCTGAATGAGCTGATTATCTTTCTCTGCATCGAGGGAATCTATCTGAAGATTCCTTATCTTGCATCGAATATGAGCAGGCAGTGGGCGGAAACTTTTGGAAAAATTGTTGCCACAGGTATTGTTATGGTTTATAATTTCATAACGAGAAAAATTTTTCTGGAAAAGAAAGCGTAGAGAAATGAGGGAAAGACAGAGAACATACAGACATGAATATAAGTTCCTGATCGATGAAAAAGAAGAGGCCCTTTTGTATTACCGCCTGAAAAATCTGATCCCATTGGATGCTCATGCAGGGGAAGCGGGACATTACTGGATCCGGAGTGTTTATTTTGACGATTATCGGGACAGTTGTTTCCGGCAGAACGAGGATGGCATCAATGAACGGGCAAAGTACCGGATCAGGATTTATGATGTATCCGACCGGAGTATCCGGCTGGAGCGTAAAAGTAAAAAAAACGGTATGACCTGCAAGGAGTCTGCCCCGCTGACAAGAGGGCAGTGTGAGATGCTCCTGAAGGGCATTCCGTTTCCGGTGGATCCACAAAATCCTGCTTCCTGTCCGGAAGTTCTGCAGCAGTTTCTGGTGCTGATGCGCTGCAAAGGGATGCGGGCAAAGACCATCGTGGAGTATGAACGGGTTCCGTTTGTTTATCCGGAGGGCAATGTACGTATTACTTTTGACAGAAATATGACATCCTCGCTGCAGACAGACTGCTTTTTTGAGCAGGACAACCTGCGTTATCCTATGCTTTCCAGAGGACAGCTTTTGATGGAAGTGAAGTTTGATGCATATTTTCCTTCCTTTATTAAAGAGAAACTGGAAATCGGCAGATTGCAGCAGACGAGCTTCTCAAAATATTATTTAAGCAGAAAATATACGGTTTCCTGCGCAGGAGGTAGGTTAAGATGAGTTTCAGAGACATAATTAAAAAATCTGTATTGCAGAGCTTTACAGGCAGCAGCATAACCACAACGACCGTATGCGTCACACTGGGAATTACTGTGATTCTGGCATTATATATTTTTGCGGTGTATTATCTTTCCACCAGAAAGACATTCTATAATAAGACGTTCAATGTATCTCTGGCGGCCATTTCGGTGATTACGGCCAGCATCATTTTGGCGATGCAGTCCAACCTGGCGATTTCTC
Source organism: Lachnospiraceae bacterium (assembly GCA_009774625.1). Taxonomy (GTDB): domain Bacteria; phylum Bacillota; class Clostridia; order Lachnospirales; family Lachnospiraceae; genus VSOB01. The sequence continues at coordinate 24,653 of VSOB01000001.1, read as the reverse complement.
TGGGTATGGTGGGCGCTCTTTCCATTGTACGTTTCAGGACAGCCGTAAAGGATCCTAAAGATCTGGTGTTTCTGTTCTGGTCTATCAGTGTGGGAATTATCTGCGGAGCCGGCATTTTTGAGATTGCGGTGATTTCTTCTCTGATCGTCACGATCGGGCTGTTTGTGCTGGAACTGACGCCGGTGGGCTATGCAGGCGGGATTCTTGTTGTAAACTGTAACTCCCTTGACCAGGAAACGGAGATCATGGATATCGTAAAGGCAGGCAGCAAAAAGCCTTCGGTGAAATCCAGAAATGCCTCAGTGACAGGCGTGGATTTCGTAATTGAGTGCAGAGCCAAAGAGCCTTCCCAGATGCTACAGAAGCTGCAGGCGCTGGAAGGGGTAAGCGGTGTGGCATTGATGGAACATGATGGAGAAGTTAATTTCTGATTTAATAAGAGATCAAGGATGAAATTGGATTCTGCGTCTGCAGAATCCAATTTGTTTGCGGAATGGAGCTGGAAATGGCCAAAACGGTAAATCGATCCAATCTGAAAAAAGCATACCGGTATTGTAGAAAAAATGGCGTTGTTCCGACTTTTTATGCCGCATTGGAGCGGATGCTGGATCAAAACGTGCGTTATGAAAAGAGGATCATAACGGAAGAGGAGCTGGCGGCTCAGAGGAACACCATATGGGAAGCGCCGGAATGCTTTAGTATTCTCGTGCCGGCTTATGAGACGAAGCTGCAGCATTTTCATGAGATGATCGACTCTGTGCTGACACAGACTTATGGGGGATTTGAATTGATCATCGCGGATGCCAGCCCTTCGGATAAACTGTGGGAAGAACTGAAATACTATAATGACAGCCGGATCCGTTATCTGAAACTGGCCGGGAATAACGGAATCTCAGAGAATACCAATGCAGCGCTGGAGGAAGCAAAAGGCAGTTATATCGGCTTGCTGGATCATGACGATGTATTGGAAAAGGATGCATTGTACCGTATGATGGAAGCGATTGCAAAGGGCAGGGCGGAAACGGGCAGGGCGCCGGGTCTGCTTTATTCCGATGAGGATAAATGCGATGATACCATGACCAGCTTTTACGAGCCGCATTTTAAAGGCGGATTCAATCTGGATCTGCTGATGAGCAACAATTATATCTGCCATTTTCTGGTGATGGAGGCCCGGCTGATGCGCTCACTTCGTCTGCGGCGGGAATATGACGGGGCACAGGACCATGATCTGGTGCTGCGGGCCGTGGGCCGGCTGCAGCGGGAAGAGATCGTGCACATCCCTCATATTCTGTATCATTGGCGGTGCCATACAGGGTCTACATCGGAAAATCCGGAGAGCAAGATGTATGCTTATGAGGCAGGAAAAGCGGCGGTGGAGGATTTTTGCCGTCAGCAGGGCTGGCAGGTCAGGGTAACTCATACCAGACATCTGGGATTTTTCCGGGTGGAATATGAGGGAGATATATTCCGTCAGCGTCCGGAGCTGGCGGCTGTAGGCGGCCGGATCATCCGCCGGGGGCGGATCGCAGGCGGCGCTTACGGAGAGGACGGACAGATATTATACTGGGGACTGTTCCGGTATTTCAGCGGATATATGCACCGGGCCATTCTGCAGCAGGATGCGGCTGCCGTGGATCTGCGCTGCTGCAGAGTGCGTCCGGAGCTTTTGGCTCTATCGGAACGTGTCCGGAAGGAGGAGCCTGGGATGGAAGCGGCCAGTCTCCGGTTTGGCCAGGAAGCGGCCGCCCAGGGATATCTGATTCTCTGGGACCCGTTATGGGAACAGAGGTAGGAAGAAGAAAGCAGGGGCGGCAGTGATGGAGAAAGAGAAAAATAAAAGACCGGGGCCTGACACTACAGTAATCATACCGAATCTGAACGGTATGCGTTATCTGAAAGATTGTCTGGATTCATTGCTGGCCTGTGAGGAAAGACCGTTTCCGGTGATTGTTGTGGACAACGGTTCCACAGATGAGAGCCGGGACTTTGTCCGCCGGGAATATCCGTCGGTGGATCTTTTCTGTTTCCCGGAAAACCGGGGGTTTTCCGCTGCGGTCAATGCCGGTATACAGAAAGCACAGACGGCATATGTGATTCTTCTGAACAATGACACAGTTGTGGAAAAGCATTTTGTGAGCCGGTTGACCAAAGCGGTCAGCGAAAAAGAAAACTATTTTTCCGCAGGCGCCAGAATGGTGACGATGTCCGATCCGCAGGTAATTGATGATGCGGGAGATTATTACTGTGTTCTGGGCTGGGCTTTTGCCAGAGGAAAGGGAAAAGCGCGGGAGCGGTATGAGAGGCCCTGCAATGTTTTTGCCGCCTGCGGCGGCGCTGCCATTTACCGGACAAAGGCGCTGCGGGAGCTGGGATTGTTTGACGAAGCATTTTTTGCGTATCTGGAGGATATCGACATCGGATACCGGGCAAAGCTGCAGGGGTATGTGAACCGGTTTGAACCGGGGGCAGTGGTGCGCCATGCGGGAAGCGGCTCTTCCGGCTCCCGGTACAATGCGTTCAAAGTCCGGCTTTCTTCCAGAAACAGTGTGTATCTGCCGCTGAAACATATGCCTCTGCCTCAGCTTTTATTGAATCTGCCGTTCCTGCTTGCCGGTTATATTCTGAAATATCTTTTTTTTCTGAAAAAAGGTTATGGATGTCTGTATCTGGAAGGGCTGCGAAAGGGGCTGCGGATGGGACTGCAGGAGAGAAAAAGGAAAAAGGCATCCGTGGTATCGGTAGGGCGTAAGGCGCTGCCCGTATATTTGCGGATAGAAGGTGAACTTTTATACAATCTGCTGCTGCGTCTGTTTTTCTGTTAAGAAAAATTTAAGTTGTACTTTTTGTAATAATATTGTAATATGTTATGGGGATGGGAGAACCGATGCCGTTATGATCAAGGATAATCAGAAATATTTTAACAGATTGCATTTGCTGATCGACGCTGTTATCGTGACATGCTCCTATATGCTGGCGTGGTATCTGAGATTTGAAAGCGTGTTTGTGACAAAAAAGCAGGGCGTAGGTGTTCTTGAAATGGAAACTTACTTTTACGCCCTTTATTTTATTGTCCCCGGATATATTATACTTTATTATTTTTTTAACATGTATACATCCAAAAGGACTGCCCGGAGAAAGTATGAGGTGTATGGCATATTAAAGGCCAATACAGCCGGTGTCCTTTTGTTTCTGGTTGTTTTGTATGTGGTGAATCAGCCTGATTTTTCCCGTACTATGATCCTGATCTTTTACGGGGTCAATATTGTACTGTCCACACTGAGCAGGCAGATACTCAGGAATGCCCTTCAGTATTTCCGCAGGAAGGGATATAATCTGAAATATATTCTTCTGGTAGGATATTCCAGGGCGGCGGAAGAATATGTAACGCGGATCAATGCCAATCCCCAGTGGGGGTATGTGGTCCGGGGAATCCTGGATGACAGGATACCGAGAGGGACTCTGTACAAGGGGGTTAAAGTACTGGGTTCCATAGACAATCTGACGTATATTCTGCCGGAAAACAAGCTGGATGAAATTGCCATCACCCTTGCACTGCAGGATTACGGCAGACTGGAAGAAATTGTCGATTTATGTGAGAAGTCAGGTGTGCATACTAAATTCATACCGGACTATAACAGTCTGATTCCCAGCAGACCGTATACGGAGGATCTGATGGGACTGCCGGTGATCAACATCCGTTATGTGCCGCTGACCAATACACTGAACTGGATTTCCAAGCGGCTTGTGGATATTGCAGGTTCGGCGGCGGGACTGGTACTGGTTTCGCCTATTATGCTGGTGACTGCGATTGCGGTAAAGCTGTCCAGTCCGGGACCGATCATTTTCAAGCAGGAACGGATCGGGCTGCACAACAAGCCGTTTCAGATGTACAAATTCAGGACGATGGAGATTCAGAAAGAATCTTCGGAAAAGAAAGCATGGACTGTGAAAGACGATCCGCGTGTGACCAAAATCGGGAAATTCCTGCGCAGGACCAGTCTGGATGAGTTCCCCCAGTTTTATAACATTCTGCGGGGAGATATGAGTCTGGTGGGACCCAGGCCGGAACGTCCCCTTTTCGTGGAAAAGTTCCGGGAGGAGATCCCCAGATATATGATTAAGCATCAGGTCAGGCCGGGGCTTACCGGCTGGGCACAGATCAACGGTTACAGAGGGGATACTTCGATCCGTAAGCGAATAGATTACGATATATTCTATATAGAAAACTGGACGATGGGACTGGACATCAAAATCCTGTTTCTGACGATCTTCAAAGGATTTATTAATAAAAATGCATATTAGCGTACATGCAAATGACAAGGGAGAAAAGATAAGATGTCAACAAGAAATGCAGGGAATGGGAAGCATGGAAAGAGCGGTGTAAAGAATACAACCGGCGCCAGGAGCACGGGAAATACAAGAGGTTCCGGCAGTATGGGAAGTTCCCGAGGCGTGAGGGGCGCCGGAGATTCCCGCAGCAGCCGCAGCGCAGGAAGTTCCCGCAGCGCCGCATCTTCCGGACGTGCAAGAAGTGAAGGGGATGCCAGAAACGCCGCCAGGGGAAGGAGCCAAAGAAGCTCCGCCGGTACAGGCAGAAAAAGAAGCGCAGGGAATGCGAGAGACTATGACGAGATCAAAAGACCGGCAGGGAGGAAACCATCTTCCAAAAAGAAAAAGGCGGCAAAGCGGCGCAGAAGGGCGCTCCTGTTTGGTGTGGAAATTCTGATTCTGGTAGTGATGCTTGGTTTCCTTTATACGGTTCTGAAAACAGAAAAGGTGGAACGTATCAAAATCGACGAAGAAAAAGTCGTGATGGAAATGAACGAGAACGTAGAAACCAATGAAGTCATGAAAGGGTACCGGAACATTGCCCTGTTTGGCGTGGACTCCAGGGAAGGTTCTCTGGGAAAAGGCACCAGAAGTGATACCATTATCATTGCTTCCATCAACCAGGATACAGGCGAGGTAAAACTGGTGTCCGTATTCCGTGATACCTATCTGAATCTGGGAAACGACAGTTATAATAAATGCAACGCCGCTTATGCAAAAGGCGGCCCGGAACAGGCAATTACCATGCTGAATAAGAATCTGGATATGAATATCACCGATTATATTACAGTGGGATTTGACGGCCTGATTGAGGTGATAGATGCGCTGGGCGGCGTGGAGATCAATGTGACACAGGCGGAAATCAAGCATCTGAACAATTATCAGATCAGTATGGTGGGTACTTCTCCTGACGGCGGTGTTACGTTTGTAGCAACCGAAGGAAAAGATTACACAGCAGTGAAGGAGCCGGGGCTGCAGGTATTGAACGGCCTGCAGGCGACCGCATACTGCCGTATCCGTTACATCGGAAACGATTTCCAGCGTGCACAGCGCCAGCGTGACGTGATCACAGCCATTGCGGAAAAAGCCAAAACAGCTGATGTATCGGAGTTAAACGACATTGCCAACGGAATGATGGGAAATATCTCCACATCCCTGGACATCAGTGAAATACTGGACGTGATGAAGGATCTGGGAAAATACAGGATCGTAGCCAACGACGGATTTCCTTTTGAACAGTACCGTACCACCGGTACCGTGGGAAGTAAGGGAAGCTGTGTGATTCCCCAGGATTTGGCAGTGAATGTGGTGGAACTGCATAAATTCCTGTTTAATGAGGAAAATTATCAGATATCTTCTGAGGTAGAGGAATTCAGTAAAAAGGTGGCCAACGACACCGGAAAATATGCCAATACGGTAACGGATGAGTTTACGCAAAAGGAAAATGATGATGAAGTGGCAGCATCAGAATAAAAAGGAAATTGCACGGAAGGGGCCGGATTTTGGCCCCTTTTATGCCTTTTACAGAAAGTGGGAAGTATGGAAGAAAAGATAGATATTATTATTCCGACCTTTAAACCGCAGCAGGAATTTGCAGATTTGCTGGAGGCGCTGGAAAACCAGACGGTAAGGCCGAATAAAATTATCGTGATGAATACGGAAGAAAAATATTTTGAACGGCTCAAATATGGCAGGAAACGGATCAGAAAGTATCCCAATGTGGAGGTACATCATCTTTCCAGCAGAGAGTTTGATCATGGGAATACCAGAAACCAGGGTGTAAAGAAGTCAAATACCCCTTACTTTGTATGTATGACACAGGATGCGATACCTGAGGATGCGCTTTTGCTGGAAAAGCTGCTGGAACCTCTGCTGTCGGGAGAGGCTGCGGTCAGCTATGCCAGACAGCTTCCCAAACCGGGCTGCAGTCCGGTGGAATGTTTTATCAAGGGCTTTAATTATCCGGAAACTTCCTGTCTGAAAGGCCAGGAAGATATGGAAGAACTGGGGATCAAGACTTTTTTCTGTTCCAATGCCTGCGCTGCGTATGACAGGGGGGTTTTTGACGAATTGGGGGGCTTTATCCGGCATACGATTTTTAACGAAGATATGATTTATGCGGCAGGTGTGATAAAATCCGGCAGGAAAATCGCCTATGCGGCCCAGGCCCAGGTGCTGCATTCCCACAATTATTCCTGGCTGGAGAATTTTCACAGGAACTTTGATCTGGGTGTGTCTCAGGCGGATCATCCGGAGGTGTTTAAAGGAATCAGATCCGAAACGGAAGGCGTCAAAATGATCCGGCAGATGACAGGGTATCTGAAAGAGACGGGAAACGGCAGACTGATCCTTCCCATGCTCTGGGGAAGCGGCTGGAAATTTCTTGGCTACCGGCTGGGGAAACTCCATACCTGGCTTCCGAAGTCTTTTGTGAAACGCTGCAGCATGAATCGGAAGTATTGGCAATAGTTGTCAGAAAGGCAGGATAATATGTGCGGTATCGTAGGATATATTGGAAGCAAGCAGGCGGCGCCTGTGATTCTGGACGGACTTTCCAGGCTGGAGTACAGGGGCTATGATTCTGCCGGCATGGCGGTGTTTGACGGGACAAATGTAAACATCACCAAAGCGGTGGGACGGCTGAAAGTATTGGAAGAGCTGACCCACGGGGGCGAAACCATGCCGGGAACGGCAGGAATCGGACATACAAGATGGGCTACCCACGGAGTGCCCAACGATGTCAATTCCCATCCTCACTTTAATCAAAGCCGGACCATCACCGTGGTACACAATGGCATTATTGAAAATTACATAGCCCTGCGCAATAAACTGACGAAAAAGGGCTATACTTTTGTATCGGAAACGGATACAGAGGTGGTGGCGCAGATGCTGGATTACTATAACAATGGAAATCCGTTGGAAACGATTCTGAAAGTGCTCCATCGGATTGAAGGTTCCTATGCGCTGGGGATTATGTTTGCAGACCATCCGGGTGAGATCTTTGCTGCCAGAAAAGGCAGTCCGCTGATCGTGGGACAGAGTAAGGACGGCTGTTTTATCGCTTCCGACGTGCCGGCCATCCTCCGCTATACCAGATCGGTTTACTTTGTGGATGAACTGGAGATCGTGCGTCTGAGGGCAGATCATATGCATTTCTACACGATAGACGAGGAGGAGATCGAAAAGGAACCCACCACCATTGAATGGGATGCCAATGCGGCGGAAAAAGCCGGCTATGAGCATTTTATGTTAAAGGAAATGTATGAACAGCCGGGTACAGTGGCCGATACCCTGGCGCCCCGGATTAAAAAGGACCAGATCGAAATCGAAGAGCTGGGCCTTGACGACGGGGAGATACAGACGATCAAAAAGATTCATATTGTTGCCTGCGGCTCTGCGTACCATGCAGGGGTGACAGGCAAATATGTGCTGGAAGGACTGGCAAGGATCCCGGTGGAAGTGGATCTGGCTTCGGAATTCCGCTACAGGAACCCGATTCTGGAGGAAGGCGGGATGGTCATAGCCATCAGCCAGTCCGGTGAAACGGCAGATACGCTGGCGGCAGTCAGAGAGGCAAAGCAGAGAGGCTTTCAGGTACTGGGCATCGTCAATGTGGTAGGCAGCTCCATTGCCAGAGAGGCCGACCATGTAATGTATACATGGGCCGGGCCGGAAATCGCTGTAGCAACCACCAAAGCCTACAGTGCCCAGCTTGTGGCGCTGTATCTTCTGGCTGTGAAATTCGCATCGGTAAAGCAGGCGATAGACGGTAGTACTTACCGGTCATTGCTGCGGGATCTGAAGCGGCTGCCGGATCAGATCGAGATGCTTTTAAATAACAAAGAAAAAATACAGCACTTTGCCAATCGTTACATAGGGGCAAGAGATGTGTTTTTTATTGGCAGAGGGATCGACTATGCCATTTCTCTGGAAGGCTCTCTGAAATTAAAGGAAATCTCTTATATTCATTCGGAGGCCTATGCTGCCGGAGAACTGAAGCACGGAACCATTTCCCTGATTGAGGAAGGCACTTTAGTGGCGGCGGTTTCCACCCAGCCGGCCCTGTATCAGAAAACCATCAGCAACATGGTGGAAGTGAAGGCCAGAGGTGCTTTTCTGTTGGCGGTAACCAATGAAGGAAACCGGGAGATCGAAAAGGTATCCGATTATACTGTTTATATCCCGGAAACCAATCCGTTTTTTACCAATTCCCTGGCCATTATCCCGCTGCAGTTGTTCGGCTATTATGTGGCGGTGGGCAAGGGGTGTGATGTGGATAAGCCGAGAAATCTGGCCAAATCCGTTACTGTGGAATAAAAAAGGCTCAGTCCCGGCCACGCTGTTTTTTCATAAATTATGCATATTTTTATCACATTTTAGACACAAATCCAGTCTATACTGAAATCAGACAACAGGAAAAAGATTTCGTGACGCATAGTGAAAGGGAATCGTACACAGAAAAGGGGTTTTGATTATGTATGGAAATAACTATCCAAATGATTTCGACAACAACCAAAATAATACACAGGGAATTTACAGTGCATATCAAAGCACGCCTCCCATACCGGAGGAGTCTGAAAAGAAACATGGACTTTTGAAAAAGCTGGCGGTGGCCGGGAGTGTGGGGCTTTGTTTCGGACTTTTTGCCGGGGCCGGATTTTATGGAGTGTATTCTCTGACCGGGATGGATCAGGACAACGGGGCGAAAACGGCGGTGGAAACGCAGGCTCCGGCTTCTGCCCAGAGTACCGGTGTGGTGTCTGCAGGCAACGCCAATATGATTACCGCAGTGACAACGGATGTAACAGGGGTGGTGGAACATGCCATGCCAAGTGTGGTATCCATTACCAATGTTTTTACAGAACAGTCGAATTTCTTCGGACAGAAGATAGAGAGTCCCAATGAAGCCAGCGGTTCAGGGATTATCGTGGGAGAAAATGATACCGAGCTGCTTGTCGTGACCAACCAGCATGTGATTGCGGATGCGGATACACTGTATGTACAGTTTATTGACGGCAATCAGGCCCAGGCGCAGGTAAAAGGCTATGATTCGGAAAAGGATCTGGCGGTGATCGCCGTACCGCTTGATGAGATCGAAAGCAGTACCAGAGACAGCATCGAAGTTGCCACACTGGGAGATTCAGAAGCGCTGACGGTAGGCGAGCCGGCTGTTGCCATCGGCAATGCGCTGGGGTATGGCCCGTCGGTAACCACGGGTGTGATCAGTGCGCTTGACAGAGAGATTGAGGGCAACGGGAACGGCAATAAGCTGATCCAGACAGATGCTTCGATTAATCCGGGCAATTCCGGCGGGGGCCTGTTCAACATCAACGGGGAAGTCATCGGCATCAATTCCAATAAGATCGGCGGTACCTTTGTGGAAGGTATGGGATATGCCATTCCGATCTCTTCCGCAAGGCCGATTATTGAAGATCTGATGTCCAAGACGACAAAAGGCGCGAAGGTGTCGGAAGGAGAAAAATCCTATCTGGGTATTTCCGGTGTGAATGTGACGGAAGAGGTGTCCCAGATGTACGGACTGCCCAAGGGCGTCTATGTAGGCCAGGTGTACGAGGGTACAGCGGCTCAGAAAGCAGGACTGGTACGGGGCGATATCATCACAAAATTTGACGGCAGCAGCGTATCTTCTATGGAAGAGCTGCAGTCGATGATGGAATACTATGCGGCGGGCGCCGAGGTGGAAATTACCATCCAGCAGGGCAGTCCGGGCGGCTATCAGGAAAAGAAAATAATGGTGGTACTGGGGTCCAGAGACGAGGCAGAAGAGTAGGAATCCCGGCTGTGGGCGGCGGAAAGCGTTTTGTGCGTTTTCTGCTGCCCGGTCAGAACAGAGGCTGTGTTTGCGGGCCTCTGTTTGCAGTTCCGATTTTCTGTATCTTTTAACGACATGTTAATCAGCTTTCCGCTGAATATCATGATAATCTGACACAATATCTTTCATTGTAATATTTTTCAGACTTTCGCACAAATCATTTCCAATTTTCTGATAAGAACAATCCAATACATTACGGATATTTTTTCCTATGGGACATAATGGCGAGGGCAGTGAATGAATACCAAACAGTTTGGAAATAAAGCCAGGCTCTATCGCCTTACAGACACGATAGAGCGTGATTTCATGTAACGGACAGTTCAGTGTCGTGCCGCCTGTTCCGAATTTTACGGATATTATGCCGTCTTTTTTCAATGAACTTATAATATTCCGGATTGTAACAGGGTTGCTTCCGGTGGATAATGATAAAAGATCACTGGTTACCTTTTGTTTTTCTCCATATTCGTAAATAAAAATAAGACAATGAATGGCAACCGAACATTTAGTACTGATGTGCATAACAGTTCTCCTTCCGTGTTACATGGTAGCATATTAAGGTATTGCTGTAAATCTTGACATTACACGCTGTGCTTGCTACAATGGTGTAAATTTTAAAATTACAGGAGGGATAAATATGAAAGTTTCACAAATTACGTTCAGCCCAACCGGGGGAACGGATAAAGTTGCAGAAATCATAACGAAAGCATTGGGAATGCCTGTTGAAAAAATTGATCTGTCCGATGCGGAAACCAATTATGCTTCACTTAATCTGGAAAAAGATGATATTGCAGTGATTGCAGTCCCTTCCTATGGAGGACGGGTCCCCGGTCTTGCCGCACAAAGACTTTTCAATATTCAGGGCAACCAGACTCCATGTGTCATTGTTTGTGTGTATGGCAACAGGGCATATGAAGACACATTGATCGAACTAAGCGATGTTGCAGAAAAAAGCGGTTTTAAGGTGATCGCTGCCATTGCTGCTGTTGCAGAGCATTCTATCATGCACCAGTATGCCGCAGGCAGACCCGACGCTGAGGACAAAGACGAGTTAAATGGTTTTGCCGGAAAAATTGCAGAGAAAATAAAAGATAATCCGGCCGGAATTTCCGCGCCGCAAATTCCGGGAAACCGCCCCTATAAGAAAGCGGGCGGGGCCGGCCTGGTGCCAAAAGCGGGCAAAAACTGTACAAGTTGCGGTCTTTGTGCCAAAGCGTGTCCGGCGCGGGCAATAAGCAGGGAAAATCTGAAAACAGCAGACGGCAAAAAGTGTATTTCATGTATGCGCTGTGTTGTAAAATGTCCGCAATCAGCCCGTAAAGTGAATGGAGCCATGGTTTCCGCCGCAGCATTGGCAATGAAAAAAGTCTGTTCAGTAAGAAAAGAAAACGAGCTGTATTTGTGAAACATATGATATAGACTGCATTGAATCATAGCCTGTGTCAGAAGCAAAGAAAAAACCGGCCAATGGCGAGGGTTATTTCCCTGTGCTTCTTGCGTTTTCTGTTTTGTTTTCCTCATTTTGTTTTTGGAAAGAGGGTAAGCCGGCTGAGCGTGGTTTTTGGCCTGTCAGAGTATGCATTCCCGGATTTGTCTTATATTTAGAAAATGTTAACTTGTAGGAAAACGGGGGATGTTATATAATAAGCACAGATGCGCTCTGTGCGAATGCAGGGGAGGATGGCAGAAGAGCTGCCGGGCAAGGCAAAAGGAGAAAAACATGTCGGATTTTTATGATAATGATGAGATAGAGATGGAAGCGGAACTGCTGTCTGGCGATCAAGAAAGAGATCAGGCAGAGGATACAGAGGATGAAAACGGTCAAAAAGAGACTAAGGGAAAGCCCTCTGAGGACAAAAGTTTGGATGGCCAGGGGACAAAGGAAAGTGATTATGAGGATGTGTGCTTTATCTGCAGACGTCCGGAGAGTAAAACCGGCAAGATGTTTAAGCTGCCGAACAATATTTCCGTATGCAATGACTGTATGCACAAAACGATGGATACCGTCAGCCAGTTTGATTATCAGGGGATGCTGAACAATATTCCGCTGGACAATCTGAATAAAAACGGGAAAGGATTTCCCAGTATCAGTTTTGTGAATATTGCGGATCTGCAGGGGGAAGGCGGGATTCCCAATAAACAGAAGATCAGAAAGCGGAAAGAGAAGAAAAAAGCCCAGCCGGTGCTGGATATCCGGAACATTCCGGCGCCCCATAAGATCAAAGCCCAACTGGATGACTATATTGTAGGGCAGGAGCATGCCAAAAAGGTGATTTCCGTCGCAGTCTACAACCATTATAAAAGAGTGGCCACAGATACCATGGATGAAATCGAAATCGAAAAGTCCAATATGCTGATGATAGGACCCACTGGCTGTGGTAAGACCTATCTGGTCAGAACACTGGCAAAACTGCTGGATGTGCCGCTGGCCATAGCAGATGCCACATCTCTGACAGAGGCAGGCTACATCGGGGACGATATTGAAAGTGTGGTTTCCAAACTGCTGGCTGCCGCCGAAAATGATGTGGAGCGGGCGGAAAAGGGCATTATCTTTATCGATGAAATCGATAAAATCGCAAAGAAAAAAAATACAACTTCCAGAGATGTGAGCGGAGAATCCGTACAGCAGGGAATGCTGCGGCTTCTGGAGGGGGCCGAGGTGGAAGTGCCGGTGGGCGCCAACAGCAAAAATGCCATGGTTCCGCTGGCCACGGTCAATACAAGAAATATTCTGTTTATCTGCGGCGGGGCATTTCCGGATCTGGAGGAAATCATCAAGCAGCGTCTGAACAAACAGACTTCCATCGGCTACAATGCGGAACTGAAAGATAAATATGACAAAGACAAAAATATCCTGAAAAAGGTTGCGATAGAGGATCTGAGAAAATTCGGCATGATTCCGGAATTTCTGGGCAGGCTGCCGATCGTGTATACGCTGGAGGGGCTGACAAAGGAGATGATGGTCAGCATCTTAAAGGAGCCAAAAAATGCTATTCTGAAGCAGTATCAGAAGCTGCTGGCGCTGGATGAGGTGAAGCTGGAATTTGATGACGGTGCACTGGAGGCGATTGCGGAAAAGGCACTGAAAAAAGATACCGGGGCGAGGGCGTTGCGTGCGATTATTGAGGAATTTATGCTGGATATCATGTATGAGATTCCAAAGGATGATAACATCGGCAGAGTGACGATCACCAGAGCTTATATCGAGGGCAACGGCGGACCGGTGATTGACATCCGGAAAAACGGCTATACCCTTGCGGAAATGGACGGAATGCATCAGGAAGAGGCAAAGGACGACTGACAAAAGAAAGATTCTTTTTCATTTCTTTTCCGGCCCATTCATATATTATGAGAAAAGCAGAGAACAGGAACGGGCGGTAACGTCCGGGGCGGCTTAGCAGTATGAAGCGTTTGAAGTATTTACGGTATGCTGTCTGGACAGAATGTGTCCTGCTGATTGTCATGAGTCTTTTTCTGTATGCAAAAGAAAAGGGAATGCTGCCGGTTATTCCGGATGCCGCAGCCACAGCCGCTGCCGGGGCCACCACAGGGACAGAGACTACTGCATCTGAGCAGGAGAGGGAAAGCGAAGAGGAGTCAGAGCAGGAATATATCAAATGGGTGGAGTTTCATGCTCCGGCAGAGCTTATGACGGCGGCTTATAAACTGGATGTGGAAACCTGGCAGGAAAAGATTCATCTGGACTGGATTGATCTGCTGGCATATCTGGCGGCAAAGCACGGCGGACAGTTTCCCAACAGTGCAGGCGCAGAGCTGGAGCAGGCTGCGGAAAAACTGCTGGGCGGTGAGACTACGATGGAGGAGCTGACCAAAGATCTGCAGTATTTTCCCTATTATCAAGAGGCATATTCCGCAGTGCTGGGCGGGTTTGTGGGGGAATACAAGATACAGACCCCAAAAGAGGACGGGACGCTTAAATGGGAAAACCGTTACGGCCTGAAGGCATTTTCCCCCATTGCAAAGGGCTTTTATTATGAGGATTATGATGACTTTGGCGCTTCCAGAAGTTTCGGCTATGCCAGGCCTCATCTGGGGCACGATATGATGGGGCAGATCGGTACGCCCATCATAGCCATCGAATCCGGCTACATAGAGGCGCTGGGATGGAACCGGTATGGCGGATGGCGGATCGGTATCCGCAGTTTTGACGGGAAACGGTACTATTATTATGCCCATCTGCGGCAGAACTTTCCTTACAATCAGGCTCTGGAGGAGGGCAGTGTGGTGACGGCGGGGGATGTGATCGGCTATATGGGACATACGGGTTACAGCGATACGGAAAATGTAAACAACATTAAGGTGGTGCATCTTCACTGGGGGATGCAGTTGATCTTTGATGAATCCCAAAAGGACAGCAATCATGAAATCTGGATTGACTGTTATCAGCTTACAAAATTCCTGTATCAGAACCGGTGTGAAACCGAAAAAGACGAAGAGACAAAAGAATGGCACAGAATTTGCGATATGAAGGATCCGTCTGTTGACAAATATTTGAAGAACTGATAAAGTAATACTATTACAATAATTGCGAAATGAGAGGGAGAAGCGATGGAACAAAAGAAAACAATGAAAGCAAGGAAATGGTCCGTATTGATTGCAGTAGTGCTGATTGTGACGATGCTGGCAGGCTGTGGTTCTGCAGCACAGGCAGAGTTTGTGGCGCCTAACGGCAGCTACAGCATTATGATGGATGAAACCTGGAGTGCAGAGGATATGTACGACGACAGCATTCTTGCTATTTTCAGCAAGGATGAGACCAGAGGCATTGTTGTGATGCAGTTCCCCAAAGAAGGCTTTGAGGACTATTACTCCGGCATTGATGACATCAAAATGGCTGTAGAGCTTACTTTTGATATGAATTCAGTGACGGGTGCGGATGCACCGGCCAGCGTTCCTGGTATGTCAAATGTATGCGCAGATACCAGCAGCGTGGTTATGGAAGGGCAGACAGAAGAGTGCTACACGGTTTACGGTGAGACAGATTATGCATATTATTCCATCCTTTATATGGCGAAGAAAGTAACAGACAAGAGACTGGAAAAATTCCATACAGTATGTGCAAGTTTTTCTGAAAAGGCATCAGGGGCTGAATAAGATAAGCCAGAGGAAACGGACTGAAGATCAGGCCGGATACTGATATGAGAAAAACGGACTGTTGCAGAGTGAAGGGAAGCAGTATCAGGTGTTGGGCCGGATACTGCTTCTTTTTTTATAACAATAGAAAGTTCGTACAGTGCTTTCTATTGTCTGTGGCAGAGGCGTTCTGCCACCAGGAGAAAGGCGGGGAGGTAAATGAAGCGAAGAATACGACAGAGGAGTATAGCGTGGGTGTGTCTGGCATGCCTGCTGTCAGCAATGCTGCTGACAGGCTGCGGAGTGGAAAAAGAAAAGAAAGTTTATACAGTGGAAAATGAAACTTTCAGCATTGAGATGGATGGTGACTGGGTGCAGGAGGACGGGGCGATTGATGAATTCCTGTGTCTGGTCAGTCAAAACGGCCATAGAGGTATTATGGTACTGCAGTTCCCGAAAGCAGAAGGCTATGATATGGACGTTGTGAGAGAAAAACTGGAAAGTATGCTGAAGATTGATTTTCTGGAAAGCGCTGAGGCGCCGGAGCGGATTCCAGGCATGCAGAATCTGGAGGCATATACGGGGACTGTAATGGAGGCGGAGGATCTGACGGGAGAAGAGGAGGCGCCCTGCTATATCGTATATGGGGAAACAGAGTATGCATCGTATGCGTTTCTCTATGTGACGGATGAGATCACACCCAAACGGATCCGGCTGTTTGGGGAAGTATGCGCCAGCTTTGTCGAGAATGCACCAGAAGAGGAAAGCCCGGAAGAGAAAGAGATTCTGAGAGAAGAAGATTCTGCGGGACAGGAAGAACCTGAGGAGGAAATCTGGGAAGAGCTTCCTGAAGAAGTGAGCGGTTCTTCCACGGTGATGTGGTTCAATGCGGTCAGCGCGGTTCCGGCCTGCCGCCTGGGGCTGGATTACAGGAAGTTCGGAGGATTTACCCTGACAAAGCATGACAGAGATTTGCTGCGGGAGCTGTTAGAGGAGACCTGGGAGGTTACGGATAAGGAGAGCGCTGAGGAAGCGGTGGAATGGCTGCTTTCGGAGGGAAATCAGAAAGAATTTGCCGAAACGATGGAGCTGTTTGGTGAGACGCTGGAAGGAATACAGGATGTGGCGCCCGACGAACGGGGAGCATGGATTTATGACAATTATGAAGTGGATGAGGAACATGCCCATCTGTGGGCATCATGGTACAATCTCTATGAGGATCAGGGAGAGACGGCCATAGCGGCATGGGATTACAGCCGCGCCATGTCATTTCTTGGATTTTTCTATATTGCCGGTTATTATACCCAGGAGGAAGCGCTGGATGAGTCATTGGAAATCGCGGAAAAAATACAGGGCGCCTGGGATTCCTGGGATGCGTTTATGGTCAGCTATTTTGTGGGAAGTGAATGGAGTTCCGAAGAGAGCAGCAGCGATTTGCAGGAGATTTACAACGAGCTGAAGGAGGAAGAGGACAGTCTGTTCGGGCTGGAGTGGAATCTGGAGTTTGAAAAGAACTGGTAGTGGGCGGATACCGGATTCCAGGCACCGGAAATGGGAAAAAATCTAAATATTTATCGGTTTGAAAGGCTTAAAATCATTGCAAAATAGGGTACCCTATGATACAATAAAAACGGCGGACAATGATAAAAAAATAACAATCAAAACAGCGTCCGGAAAACAGGCAGTATATTGAAAATGGAGGAAATCGTAAATGGCAAAGAAGATTGTATTAGCAGGTGCATGCCGTACCGCAATCGGAACTATGGGTGGTTCTTTAAGTACGACTCCGGCAGTTGAGCTGGGAGCTATTGTAATCAAGGAGGCGCTGCAGAGGGCAGGGGTTGCTCCGGATCAGGTGGATCATGTATATATGGGCTGCGTGATTCAGGCGGGACTGGGACAGAACGTGGCACGCCAGTCGGCTGTGAAGGCAGGACTTCCTATCGAAGTGCCGGCAGTGACGACCAATGTGGTATGCGGTTCCGGTCTGAACAGTGTCAATATGGCTGCACAGATGATTCTGGCAGGAGACGCTGATGTGGTTGTTGCAGGCGGTATGGAAAATATGTCTATGGCTCCTTATGCAATTCCGCAGGGCCGTTACGGATACAGAATGAACAACGGCGTTCTGGTGGATACCATGATCAAGGACGCATTGTGGGATGCTTTCAATGATTACCATATGATTACCACCGCAGACAATATCTGCAGAGAATGGGGACTGACCAGAGAAGAGCTGGACGAGTTCGCTTTAAAGAGCCAGTTAAAGGCAGAGGAAGCGCAGAAAGCAGGCGCTTTCGAGAAAGAGATCGTTCCGGTCATGGTGAAGAAGAAAAAAGAGATGGTGGAATTCAAAGTGGACGAGGGCCCTCGTGCCGGTTCTACCATTGAAGGCCTTCAGAAACTGCGCGCCATCAATAAGGACGGCTTCGTAACAGCAGGCAATGCTTCCGGCATCAATGACGGTGCGGCTGCCATCGTTGTAATGAGCGAAGAGAAGGCAAAAGAACTGGGCGTAACACCGATGGCTACCTGGGTGGCAGGTGCGTTGGCGGGTGTAAGGCCTGAAGTTATGGGTATTGGTCCTGTTGCTTCAACCAGAAAGGTTATGGCTAAGACAGGTTATAAGATTGAGGACTTTGATATTATCGAAGCGAACGAAGCATTTGCGGCACAGTCCGTTGCAGTAGGCAAAGACCTGGGCATTGACGTAGACAAGCAGCTCAATCCTAACGGCGGCGCTATTGCACTGGGACATCCGGTAGGCGCATCGGGCTGCCGTATCCTTGTTACGCTGCTTTATGGTATGCAGGCAAGAGGAGCCAAGAAGGGTCTTGCTACACTCTGCATCGGCGGCGGCATGGGCTGCTCCACAATCGTAGAAATGTAATAGATTGATACAGCCGGGGAAATGAGAGTTTTCCCGGCTCTGTCCGTGATAGTGACAGCAGAGGCCGGCCCGGGGCCGGCGGGCTGCAGGCGGTTATGATATGCCGCAGGAGAGAAAGAGTCAAAAAGGAGATTATATATGGAGTTTATTTTATATGAGCAGAAGGGTGCCATCGGCATTCTTACCATCAATCGTGAGAAGGCGTTGAATGCATTGAATTCCACCGTTCTGGAAGAGCTTTCAACGGCGCTGGACAATGTGAATCTGGATGAGGTAAGATGTCTGATTCTGACAGGTGCAGGGCAGAAATCTTTTGTGGCAGGCGCTGACATCGGGGAAATGAGTACATTGACCAAAGCAGAAGGAGAAGCCTTCGGCAAGAAGGGCAACGATGTGTTCCGTAAACTGGAAACATTCCCGATTCCTGTCATTGCTGCCATCAACGGTTTTGCACTGGGCGGCGGCTGCGAGATTTCCATGAGCTGTGATATCAGGATCTGTTCTGAGAATGCCGTATTCGGCCAGCCTGAAGTGGGCCTGGGTATTACACCCGGTTTTGGCGGCACGCAGAGACTTGCCCGTCTGGTAGGCGCAGGCATGGCAAAACAGATGATCTATACTGCAAGAAACATCAAAGCAGACGAAGCGCTCCGGATCGGTCTTGTCAATGCCGTTTATCCGCAGGAAGAGCTGATGCCTGCTGCAGAGAAGATGGCAAACGGCATCGCAAAGAATGCGCCCATCGCGGTACGCAACTGCAAGAAGGCAATCAACGAGGGACTTGACGTGGATATGGATCAGGCGATCGTGATCGAAGAAAAGCTGTTCGGGGACTGCTTTGAAACAGAAGATCAGAAATATGGTATGGCATTTTTCCTTGACAAAAACAAAGAAAAGGTAAAAGAGCCGTTTAAAAACTGCTAGGTTATGTGAGAGGTGCGGGGAGCCGCAGTTTGGCGCGGCTTCGGCGCATACTATAAATTTTCAGGAGGAGAGACCATGAAAGTAGGTATTATCGGTGCAGGAACTATGGGTTCCGGAATCGCGCAGGCATTTGCGCAGACAGAAGGATACGAAGTATTCTTATGTGATATCAATGAGGAATTCGCAGCAAACGGAAAGAACAAGATTGCAAAGGGCTTTGAAAAAAGAGTTGCCAAAGGCAAAATGGCACAGGAAGATGCAGATAAGATTCTGGCAAAGATCACAACCGGCGTTAAGACCATCTGCACAGACTGCGATCTGATCGTGGAGGCTGCTCTGGAAGTTATGGATATTAAGAAACAGACATTTAAAGAGCTGGAAGATATCTGCAAGGATGACTGTATTTTCGCTACCAATACTTCTTCCCTGTCTATTACAGAGATCGGTTCCGGCATCAACCGTCCTGTGATCGGTATGCATTTCTTCAATCCCGCTCCGGTTATGAAACTGGTAGAGGTGATTGCAGGTCTGAATACACCGGCAGAGACTGTTGATACGATTAAGAAGATTTCCGAAGAAATCGGCAAGACTCCCGTGCAGGTAGAGGAAGCTGCCGGATTCGTGGTAAACAGGATTCTGATTCCCATGATTAACGAGGCTGTCAGCATTTATGCAGACGGCGTTGCCAGTGTGGAAGGCATTGACACTGCAATGAAGCTGGGTGCAAACCATCCTATGGGACCCCTTGAGCTGGGTGATCTGGTAGGTCTGGATATCTGCCTTGCCATTATGGAAGTTCTCTACAACGAGACAGGCGATTCCAAATATCGTCCTCATCCGCTTCTGAGAAAGATGGTCCGCGGCGGTCTGCTTGGACGCAAAACAGGCAAGGGCTTCTATGATTACAGTAAATAAACGAAAATGATGGAGGAATAAGAATCATGGATTTTACTTTGAGCAAAGAACATGAAATGGCGAGGACGTTATTCAGAGAGTTCGCCGAAAAAGAAGTAAAGCCTCTGGCTCAGGAGGTGGATGAAACAGAAGTGTTCCCCAGAGGAACGGTTGAGAAAATGGCTAAATACGGCTTCCTGGGGATTCCGGTTCCCAAGGAGTATGGCGGACAGGGCTGCGATCCCCTGACCTATGCTATGTGCGTGGAAGAGCTTTCCAAAGTGTGCGGTACTACCGGCGTTATCGTTTCCGCACATACCTCTCTGTGTATCGATCCTATCATGACCTATGGTACAGAAGAGCAGAAACAGAAATATGTAGTGCCGTTGGCAAAAGGCGAGAAGCTGGGCGCTTTCGGCCTGACAGAGCCCGGTGCAGGTACTGACGCACAGGGACAGCAGACAAAGGCTGTCCTGGACGGCGACGAATGGGTATTGAACGGCAGCAAATGTTTTATTACCAACGGTAAGGAAGCAGACGTATACATTGTCATAGCCGTAACGGGCAAAGTAGAAAAACGTGGCAGAATCCAGAAAGAGATTTCCGCATTTATCGTAGAAAAAGGAACACCCGGATTTTCCTTTGGTACAAAAGAAAACAAGATGGGTATCCGCGGTTCCTCCACATATGAGCTGATCTTTACAGACTGCAGAATCCCCAAAGGAAATCTTCTTGGGCAGAAGGGCAAAGGTTTTGCCATCGCAATGCATACACTGGACGGCGGACGGATCGGTATCGCTGCACAGGCTCTGGGTATTGCAGAGGGTGCACTGGAAACTACCATTGCCTATGTAAAGGAAAGAAAGCAGTTCGGCAGATCCATCGCACAGTTCCAGAATACACAGTTCCAGTTGGCAGATATGGCGACCAAGGTAGAAGCTGCTCAGCTCCTGGTATATAAGGCAGCGATGGCAAAAGCAACGCAGAAGGTATACTCCGTAGAGGCAGCCAAGGCTAAATTATATGCGGCAGAGGTAGCTATGGAAGTGACCACCAAGTGCGTACAGCTCCACGGCGGATATGGTTATATCAGAGAATACGATGTAGAGCGTATGATGCGCGATGCCAAGATTACAGAAATCTATGAAGGCACCAGCGAAGTACAGCGTATGGTCATCAGCGGCGCATTGCTGAAATAGGCAGGAGCCGACATTTGCGTTGGAAAGGATAGAAAGAAAAATATAAGGAGAGAAAATACAATGAAAATCGTTGTTTGTATTAAACAGGTGCCTGATACAAAGGGTGGCGTGAAGTTTAACCCGGACGGTACACTTGACAGAGCGGCAATGCTTGCAATCATGAATCCGGACGACAAGGCCGGACTGGAAGCTGCACTGAGATTAAAAGATCAGTACGGCGCAGAGGTAACAGTGCTGACAATGGGACTTCCCAAAGCTACGGATGTTCTCAGGGAAGCGATTGCTATGGGTGCAGACAAGGGAATCCTTGTTACCGACAGAGTGCTGGGCGGTGCAGATACATGGGCGACTTCCACCACAATCGCCGGTGCTATCAGAAATCTGGAGTATGATCTGATCATCACAGGACGTCAGGCAATCGACGGCGATACCGCCCAGGTAGGTCCTCAGATCGCAGAACATCTGCAGATCCCTGTGATCTCTTATGCACAGGATATCAAAGTAGACGGCAATACAGTGACTGTACAGCGTCAGTATGATGACAGATATCATGTACTGGAAGTACAGATGCCCTGTCTGATTACAGCTCTTTCCGAATTGAATGAGCCCAGATATATGACACCGGGCGGCATCTTTGATGCCTGCAGTTCAGAGATTACCACATGGGGCAGAGCAGATCTGAAGGATGTGGATGACAGCAATCTGGGTCTGGCAGGTTCTCCTACCAAGATCGCAAAGGCATCCGATAAGGTGCGCAAAGGCGCAGGCGAAAAGGTTGTACCGGATTCTCCCGAAGATGCAGTTGCTTACATTGTTGGTAAATTCAAAGAGAAACATGTCATTTAATAAATAAGGTGGTGAACAGGATGAACTTAGAAGAATATAAAGGTGTATATGTGTATGCACAGCAGGTTGACAATGAGATCAGCGGCATTGCATACGAATTACTTGGAAAGGCAAAAGAGCTGGCGGCTCCTTTAAATACAGATGTGACGGCAGTGCTGATCGGTTCCGATGTAAAGGGACTTGCAGATTCTCTGGCAGAGTACGGTGCGGATAAAGTGATCGTTGTGGATGATCCGGAGCTGAAAGATTACAGGACAGAACCGTATGCGCATGCATTGGCTTCCGTTATCAACAAATACAAACCCGAAATCATGCTGGTAGGCGCTACTGCAATCGGACGTGATCTTGGCCCTACTGTATCCGCAAGAGTGGCAACCGGTCTGACAGCTGACTGTACCGTACTGGAGATCGGTGATTTTCCGCTGGTGGCAGTTCCCGGTAAAGAAGATGAGCAGAAGCACAATCAGCTTCTGATGACCCGTCCTGCATTCGGCGGCAATACCATTGCTACCATTGCATGCCCTAACAACCGTCCTCAGATGGCTACCGTGCGTCCGGGCGTTATGCAGAAGATTGAGCCGATCAAAGGAGCAAAGGCCAATATCGAAGAGTACAATCCGGGCTTTACACCGGACAAGAGATATGTGACGATCAAGGAAGTGGTAAAGGCTGTTTCCGATACCGTGGATATTATGGATGCCAAGATTCTTGTATCCGGCGGCCGCGGTGTGGGCACTCCTGAAAACTTCAAGATTCTGGAAGACCTGGCTGCAGTTCTGGGCGGTACCGTAAGCTGCTCCCGTGCAGTTGTGGATTCCGGCTGGAAGCCCAAAGATCTGCAGGTAGGCCAGACCGGCAAGACCGTTCGCCCGAATGTATATTTTGCAATCGGCATTTCCGGTGCAATTCAGCACGTGGCAGGTATGGAAGAGTCTGATATTATTGTTGCCATCAACAAAGATGAGGATGCACCGATCTTTGATGTGGCAGACTATGGTATCGTAGGCGACCTGAATAAGATCGTTCCGGCGTTGACAGAGAGCCTGAAAGCCGAACTTGCTGCGAAATAAGCACCGGTTTTGGAATTATATAAAAACATATAAAATGACCAGATTTTCCAGGAAAATCTGGTCATTTTTAAGCTCAATCCCTAATGATGGAAAGTTTGTTTTGCATGATTTTTATGATTGATGACAAGAGAAAGCCTGCAGAGCAAGTTTTCGGTTGTTTGAATGGTACTTGCAGAAACGTTTGTTTTACTGTATGATAAAGAGGATAATAGTTCATTTGCACAGGAGGTAAATTATGAAAAGCAAAATTTTAAGTGCATTATTGTGTGTGAGTATGGTTGCAGTTATGCTGACAGGATGCGGCAGCAACAATGATTCACAGGGAGCGGCTCCGGCGCCGGAGACAGAAAACTCCTCAGAGGAAGCAGCGCCGGCAGAAGAGGAGCAGCAGGTGACAGCGTCGGAAGCATCTGAAGACGGCGGTTATGAGCTGGCTCTTGTAACAGACCTGGGAACGATTGACGACAAATCCTTTAACCAGGGCGCATGGGAAGGCATGGAGAAATATGCAAAGGAAAATAATATTTCCTATAAATATTATCAGCCTCAGGAGGGTACTACCGATGCTTATATCGAAACCATCGGACTTGCCATCGAAGGCGGCGCCAAACTGGTAGTATGCCCTGGCTTCCTGTTTGAAGAGCCGGTGTACATTGTGCAGGATCAGTATCCGGATACCAGCTTTATCCTGCTGGACGGTGAACCCCATGATGCAGATTACAACTATAAGACAAACAACAATGTTATGCCGATTTTGTTCCAGGAAGATCAGGCAGGATATCTGGCCGGCTATGCATGTGTAAAGGACGGCTATACAAAACTGGGCTTTATGGGCGGTATGGCAGTGCCTGCAGTGATCCGTTACGGCTATGGCTTTGTACAGGGTGCTGATGCGGCAGCCGAGGAAATGGGTGTGGATGTAGAGATTATGTACAACTACACAGGCGCATTTGCAGCGACTCCTGAAGCGCAGGCTATGGCGGCAAGCTGGTATCAGAATGGTACAGAAGTAGTGTTCGGCTGCGGCGGCGCAGTAGGTAACTCCGTTATGGCAGCGGCAGAAGAGGCAGGCGCGAAGGTAGTGGGGGTTGACGTTGACCAGTCTCCCGAATCCGATACAGTAATCACCTCTGCAATGAAAGAGCTGAGCAACTCTGTATACGAAGGCGTAAAGGAGTTTTATGAGGGATCTTTCCCCGGCGGAAGCACCAGCGTGTTTACGGCAGCCAATGACGGCGTGGGACTTCCTATGGAAACTTCCAAATTCGAGACTTTTGCACAGGCTGACTATGACGCGCTGTTTGCGAAGCTGTCAGGCGGTGAAATCACAATTCAGAACGGTACGGAAGACAGCACAACGGCAGATCTGACCCTGGCAAAGACAAAAGTGAATTTTGTAGAGTAATCTAACTTACAGGTTTCAGAAATAAATAAGGGGTGCCTTCGGCACCCCTGTTTTCTTTTTTTTCAGGACAACAGAAAGTTTGCAAAGCATGCTTTCTATTGTATCACAGTATTATACAGGGCGGGTTTAGACCTCTGCAGGTGCCGACGATACGCCTTGTGTAGCTCTCGGG